>CAZADJ010000542.1:0-1331 GCA_964483845.1 uncultured Actinomycetota bacterium
AGCAACGCTCGGGAAATTAGTGTCCGAATTTAGGTGATGCGACGTAGTTCCATTTTGGTAGTAGTTTATCGTGCATGATATTAATCATGGCTTTTATTTCAGCAGTCGCATTGCGTCCAGTTGCGTAAGCTCGCTCGATGACATTGACGGTTGCAGCAAGTCCCGTGCGCGTTTTGGTGCGTCGCATCAACGTTACGACTGTTTCGAGACAATCGAAGAGCATCCCTGCGCAGGCACGTCCCACATGTGGAAAGAATCGCCGCTCAATTGGATTGTATTTAGAGCAGTACGGCGGATAGTGCGCGATCCGAATCTCCATCCCAATCGATTCACTCAGCCGCTGCAGATCGTACTTGAATATGTACTTGGTTGCCGAATTGCTCCCGCCACCATCGCAAGTCAACAGAATTGAGGTCGCATCGGGATAGCATCGCTTGCCGATGCGATTCCAGTACCATTGGAAGGAGTCACAGGCAAACTCGCTGGTGTCATGCGAGAGACCGAGGTTCAGATGCCCGCGGTTTCTCTGCGGATCGAAGATGCCATGCGGAATGACAACTCCATCGGCCCAGCTAGGGAAATCGTGATCAAAGGCCTGAAATGAGGAACTTCCACGCACACGCCCTTTGCGGTACAGAAAACCGAGATGCTCCTTGGATTTCGTATCCATCGAGAACCAGGGATTACCTGCCTGCTGGTACTGCTGAATCAATTCGGCGATCCGCTCGAACTGCGCGTCGCGGTCGGGATGTTCACCCCCGGCAAGATTCTTACGAATCTGACGTTGGCGGATTCGCGCATCGTCTAGCCACGCGGAAATGGCATCAGGACCGACCGGGGTGCCCATATCACCCAGCTTCTCGGAAAGTTCCTGAGGCGAAAGGTCGGTGTAAATCAGGTCCTCTTCATCAGGATCGCCAGCAATTCGCACTTCAAGACACTCGATCAAATTCTCCTCTTCCTGCGTTTCGCAATCAATTCTCTTTTTACGTCCCGCGCCCTCGCGTCGAACACGCCCGGCAACCGGATCATCTTCGAGCGAGTCCAATTCGGCGATGCCACGCTCGATTGTCTTGGTCGAACAGCCCAAAACGCCAGCGATATAGGTAATTCCTCCGTGCCCCCTTTCAGAAGCCTCCAGAGCGGCAAATCGTCGTCGATCTTTCTCGTTGAGCGTGGCTGCGAAGTCGCACATTCGCTTCTCATGCAGTTTCTGTTTGTCGGTTGCGTCGATGGCCATCCATGGCTCCAATGGGTTAAGGAAGCAGTTTCAACTCGCCCATCATACTCGATTGACCATCAATCTCCGACATTAATTTCCCGAGCGTTGC
>CAZADJ010000543.1:0-1331 GCA_964483845.1 uncultured Actinomycetota bacterium
GCCTTCACCCGGCCGTCCCCGGCCCGGGCGGGACGGGCGGGTGCCCGCGCGGCCTCGCGCTCGCGGTCGGCCGCCCTCTCCGCCTCCCCGGCCCGCGCCGCCATCTGGGTCTCTCGCGCCTCCTCCTCGGCGCCCTCCTCCTCGGCGCCCTCGGGCGTCGGCGCGGCCCGCGCCTGCGCCTCCTCCTCGGCCTCGGCTTCCGCCTCCGCCCGCTCCGCCGCCGGCTCGGCGGGCTCTTCTTCCGCTTCGGCGGCCGCGGGAGCCTCCGCCCCGGACGGCTCCTCGGCGGCGGCCGCGCCCGGCCCCGCCTCCTCGAGCAGGTCCGAGATGTCCTCATCGGGTTCCCCGATCACCCCGATCAGTGCTCCGACGGGCGCGGTCCGCCCTTCCTGGAGGACGATCTTCCGCAGGACCCCGCCCCCCATCGCCTCCACGTCCATGTTCGCCTTGTCCGTCTCGATCTCGGCGACGACGTCGCCCTGCTCGACGCGGTCCCCCTCGGAGACCTTCCATTCCACGAGCCGGCCCTCCTCCATGGTGGGGCTCAGCTGGGCCATTACGACCTTGGTCGCCATCAGGAATCCCCTGATTGAACGATGTTCATAATACTGGACACCCGGGCCCCGGCACCCGACACGGGAGCATCACGAACGCCTCCCAACGGTTCACAAGCGTTCACAATAATTCGCAACAATTCACAACACTTCATAAGACTTCATAGGGCTTCGGGAAGACTCCCAGGAGCTCCCACCGTCACAGATAGCAGACGTGGCGGACCGCCTTCACCACCATCCCGGCGTCCGGGAAGACCAGCTTCTCCAGGTTCCGGGCGTACGGCATGGGCACGTCCAGTCCGGTCACCCGGGCCACCGGCGCGTCCAGGTGGTCGAAGGCTTCGCGCTGGATGTCGTCGACCACCTGCGCGCCCACGTTGGCCACAGGCCATCCCTCCTCCACCACCACGGCGCGGTTCGTCTTCCGGACCGAGGCCAGCACGGTGTCGATGTCCAGCGGACGGAGGCTGCGCAGGTCCACAACCTCGGCCTCCACCCCGTCCTCCTCGGAGACCTTCTCGGCCGCCTGGAGGGCCTGGTGCACCATCTTCGAGTGCGCCACCACGGTGACGTCCGTACCCTCCCGCTTCACCTCGGCGGCACCGAGCGGGATCAGGTACTCGTCGTCCGGCACGTCCCCCTTGAGGTTGTAGAGCAGCTCGCCCTCGATGAACACCACCGGGTCGTCGTCCCGGATGGCCGCCTTGAGCAGCCCCTTGGCGTCGCGCGGGGTGGCCGGGGCGCAGACCTTGAGCCCCGGCACGTACGAGTACCACG
>CAZADJ010000544.1:0-1329 GCA_964483845.1 uncultured Actinomycetota bacterium
TGAGGAGGAGGGCGTGGTCGAGGTCCGGAGCGACTTCCGGGCCTGGACCGACGACGGCACCACCGGGCTGATCCGCACCGTCACCACCGACAACAAGGAGTGGCGGCTGTACGCCCTGGACGCGGCGTCGGGCAGCCTGACCCTCCTGGACAGCCACCGGGACGAGGCCTGGGTCGCCGGCCCCTGCTCCTTCTGCTACGGGTGGATCCCGGACACCGGGCGGGCGTGGTACGTGAGCGAAGAGACCGGGTACGCCCACCTCTACACGGTGGACGCCGACGGCTCGGGCCGCCGAGCTCTCACGTCGGGCGAGTGGGAGGTGAGGGGCGTGGAGATCCCCGAGGGCGCGGACCACTTCCTCGTGGAGGCCGGACTCCCCACGCCGTTCGACACCCACCTCTTCCGCCTGGGCTTCGACGGTGGGGAGATGGTCCGCCTGACCCAGGGCGAGGGCTCGTTCGAGGCCACCCCCTCCCCCGACGGCCGGAGGCTGGCCGTGGTGCACTCCCGCTCCAACCGTCCCCCGGAGCTCTTCGTCATGGCCAACGAGCCCGGCGCCGGGATGGAGCAGGTCACGGTCTCGCCCACGGCCGAGTGGCTCACCTTTCCGTGGATCCAGCCCGAGATCGTGCGCATCCCGGCCCGGGACGGGGTGGGGGTGCCGGCACGGATCTACCGGCCGTCGGACGTGGGGGCGGAGGCGAACGGCGCGAGCGTGGTCTTCGTCCACGGCGCCGGCTACCTGCACAACGTCCACCACTGGTGGTCGTCGTACTACCGCGAGTACATGTTCCACCACTTCCTGGCGGCCAACGGCTACACCGTGCTGGACATCGACTACCGGGGCTCCGCCGGCTACGGCGCGGAGTGGCGGACCGCCGTCTACCGGCACATGGGCGGCCAGGACCTGGACGACCAGGTGGACGGCGCCCGCTGGCTGGTGGAGAACGAGGGCGTGGAGGCCGGCCGGCTGGGAATCTACGGCGGCTCCTACGGCGGCTTCATCACGCTCATGGCGATGTTCACCGAACCGGGCGTCTTCGAGGCGGGGGCCGCTCTCCGCTCGGTCACCGACTGGGCCCACTACAACCACCCCTACACCAGCCGGATCCTGAACCTGCCCCACGAGGACGAGGAGGCGTACCGCCGCTCGAGCCCGATCTACTTCGCGGAGGGGCTGGAGGGGCACCTGCTGATCCTCCACGGCATGGTGGACACCAACGTCCACTTCTCCGACGTGGTGCGCCTGGCCCAGCGGCTGATCGAGCTCGGGAAGGAGGACTGGGAGTTCGCGGTCTACCCCGTGGAGGGACACAGCTTCGAGGAGCC
>CAZADJ010000545.1:0-1328 GCA_964483845.1 uncultured Actinomycetota bacterium
TCGTCAGCCGCTTCCTCGGCATGTCCGAGGCGGACACGCTGCGCTCCTGGACCGTCATGGAGACGCTAGTCGGGCTGGTCGGTTTCGCCGTGGTCCTCCTCTTCAGCGCGTTCGCCTAGGTCCTCTAGGTCCTCTAGGTCTTCGAGGCCGAGCCGGCGCCGGATCTCGGCGACGATCCGCTCGGGCGGCTGCCGCGCGTCGACGACGATGACGTCCTCCGGCTCCTCCAATGCCTCGAACTGCGTCACCAGCAGCCCGGGATCGAAGAAGTGACCTCGCCGCGACCGCAGCCGCTCGTCGATCACGCCGTAGCTCGCTTTCAGGTAGACGACGTGCGCGTCCTCGCTGCCGGTCAGCAGCACGTCGCGGTAGGCCGCCTTCAACGCCGAGCAGGCGACGACGGCCGGCCGGCCCTCCGCGGCCAGAGCGGCGATCTGATCCCGCAGCGCCTCCAGCCACGGCCACCGGTCCTCGTCGGTCAGGGGCAGGCCGCGGCTCATCTTCTCGACATTGGCCGCCGGGTGGAACTCGTCGCCGTCGTAGAAGGGCCAGTCCATTTCTGCCGCGAGCAGCGCGCCCACGGTGGTCTTTCCAGCGCCAGAAACGCCCATGACGATGATGATCATGCGTGCAGACGTCCGGGCGGGGCGTCAGAGGCCCGGCGATCCGGGTCCGGGCTGGACCGCTGCCCCGCCAGGCTACGAGATAGCCCGACGCCCATTGCGGCCAACGCCGACCCGCGGAGGAAGTCCCGCCGGGAGGTCGTAGATCGGCCGTTCGAGGGGGTAGTCGGCATGGCCGCGCGGGTGACGGAGACGTGTAGACCTCGACGGTGCTTCCGCACCCCGGAAAAGTCAAGGAGGTATGGCCCGGGACTTTCCCCATTTTCTCGGACCTGGGCAAAGAGAGCTCAGATGGCCACCCGCCCCTTTCGCCCACGGATACGGGAACGCCCACGCCCACCGGTCACGGGAACCGCCGGGTCGCGTGCCGCGCACGAGGCACGTGCACGAGGCACGCGGGCGCTCGGCGAGGGTTCCGGCCGGCCCAGCCGGGCCCCAGGGGCGGCGCTCCGCCGCCCCGGCGTGCCCGTGCCCGTGCGGGTGCCCGCCACGTGTCCGAGGGTCGAGGGTCGAGGGTCGAGGGTCGAATTGCAATTTCGTGATGGCTGCGGGGCTCAGGGGCGGGGTTTTGTACCTATCCGGTACACAATCCCCATCTCGGGAGCCAGCTCTGTGGCCGGATCGCATTTGTGTACCTCTACGGTACAGAACTGCGGCCCCGGCGGGAAAAGTAGGCCGAAATCGCGGTTGTGATCACCGCCGCAC
>CAZADJ010000546.1:0-1317 GCA_964483845.1 uncultured Actinomycetota bacterium
CTTCCAACAGTAAGCCGAACCGACGCTGGATTCGTCGATATGGTTGAGAACCGCCGTCTACGCGCGGATGTGGGAGTGCGAGTGTCGGTGCGCTACTTGAGAACCTTCCAGGCGCCGTGACCCTGTCACTGCGTTCCGGTCCACGACTGCGGTTCGTAGTCCTGTGGCCAGTCGTGGGCCTTCTGATATCAGCGTGCGCGCCCAGCGACGAGCCTGAGCCGACTGCGACCCCGGCCGTTGACGCGGCCGACCCGACCGAAACGCTGGGCCCGTCCTCAGTCGAGGAGGGTCCCGAACCCATACAGGTGCGGGGCGAGTGGCGGGCAGTCGCGCAAGCGTCGCTTGAGGCCCGTCGAGCACATGCGGTCGTCTGGACCGGCGAGGAGGTGCTGGTCCTCGGCGGCTACAACGACGACGGCGCGTTGGAAGACGGGGCGGCCTACGACCCTGTGGAGAACACGTGGCGGAAGATCGCTGATGCGCCAGCGCCGGTGTCGGCTCACGCGAAGGCATGGACCGGTAGCGAGCTGATCATTTGGGGCGGTTTCGGCCGCGACGTAGATGTGGCGTTCGACCCAGAGGCCGACGAGTGGCGGACACTTCCGCCTGCCCCGATCGCCGACCGGATGGATCACAGCATGATCTGGACCGGCGAGGAGGTGATCGTCTGGGGCGGCGAGACCGGGGACTACCAGCGTCTCGATGACGGTGCTGCCTACAACCCGGCCACCGGCCAGTGGCGGGTACTTGAAGAGGCTCCCATCGAGCCTCGTCGCGGGCACGTTGCGGTCTGGACCGGCGAAGAGATGATCGTCTGGGGCGGGCGGACGAGCCGGCCTCGCGAACATCCCACGACCGTGCATGATGCGGGCGCATACAACCCTGCCACTGGTCAGTGGCGGACCTTGCCGCGCGGCGGATTCACCCGGCAGTCCTGGCCACACACGGCGGTGTGGACCGGCGAGAACATGGTGGTCTCCTGCGATGGGTGCTCACCGCGGCTGGCCACCTACGACCCCCATGACGGCTGGTCGGGGCTGGACACCGAACCGCCGCTAGAGCCACGTGAAAACCACCGTCTGGTCTGGACAGGAGAGCAGCTTATGGTGCTCGGCGGCGAGACCGATGACGGCGAGCCCGCCTGCGACGGCGCCATCCGCCTCCATCAGACCACCGGTGCCTGGGAACGCATCCCCGCCGCCCCTGGCTGCCTCGGACCGAATCCGCCGCTTGTGTGGACCGACACTCTCGTCTTCACCTGGGGCGACCAACCCAACGCGCAAGGCGCCGTCTACGAACCTTGATTTCACCCTCGCA
>CAZADJ010000547.1:0-1316 GCA_964483845.1 uncultured Actinomycetota bacterium
TGGCACACCACCACGTCGCTACGTCCGAGGAAGTCGCCGGAGTCATCGCGTGGCTCTGCTCCGACGACGCCTGGCTTGTCACCGGCAACCGGATCAATCTTCGCTGACGCCCCCCGGCTCAGCCGATACTGCGAAGGGTTGGGAGCCGCAAGTCATCGACGGCTGGATCGGCCGCTACAGCGCACGTTCGTGCGCCGAGGTCCGTGACTGGTGGCACGGGCAGCCTGATCTGGTGAGCACAGAGGTCGCCACGCGCGTCGGCGGTCAGGGTGCCTCGCTCCAGCGCACGCTAGCGAGCACCGGCTCGACGAGGGCGGTCCAGTCCTCGAAGTCGTCGGCATCTGACAGTTCGATAACGGTGATGGTGTGTCCTTCCACCTCGAGGACGTGGATCCGTACCGCATCGTCGGCCTCGAAGTACATCGTCCAGTTCTCACCGACTCCCGCGGTGATCGTGATGGCACGCCACTCGCGGGTGTTCAGTGCGTCGATCGCGGTGGCGGGCACGCCGCCGATCTCGGTCTCGAACGGGTCCGAGACCTCAGCGCCGGCGTCTACGAGCCTCTCGGTCCACCCGTCCACCGTTCCGGGGCCACCCACGGTGAACATCAACCACTCGTTCTCACCTCTCCGGAAATCCACCCACTGGTCTTGGAACCGATCAGCAGGACGGAGCCGACCCTCGGCGTCCGGGTCCATGGAGAACGGAACGACGAAGTGTGCGGACCCGAGCAGTTCGGGGTCGTCCACCTCGACATCCTCGGCAGGCTCCTGGCGCTCATCGTCCGCAGGGTCGTCAGGGTCCGGGTCGTCAGCCGCCGCCTCGTCCGGGACGATCGGCTCGTCGCCAGCTGGCGGAGCATCAGCCGCGCATGCAACTAGAGCCGCACCCAGGGCGAGCGCTGTGAGCGCCGCTACCAGCAGCCTCCGTGCTCGGTTCGATCGGGGTCTGGAGTGAGTGCTCACGGTGAACCACCTGCTCTATCCGTCGCGTTCGTCGGGAGACGATCGGGGGCGAAGCGAGGGGTCGGACCTGGGTGCGGCCGGTACGGTCGCGCACCGGGGAGGAAGTCGAACGGGCGCGTGGAGGTTGAACACGCGTGGCGTCCGGCGAGGACCAGAAGGGGAGCGCGCCCGCTGTACGCGCGCCGCGATCATGTCGACCTACCCGCGGTCCCGGCGACGCCGACCGCATCCGCGGCCCGTCCGTCGCCCACGCCGCCGCAGCGACCCTAACACTCGTATCCAGGCGGTTGAAGCGGTTCTCATCGAACAGTGACGTATACGCTTCAGGCCCACGCTTATGGGGCGCCTAG
>CAZADJ010000548.1:0-1315 GCA_964483845.1 uncultured Actinomycetota bacterium
GCTCGAGCCGGGCCTCCCTTGACCCGGTCCCGCTTTGGCCTACCCTTCGGGTCCGGGCTCACCGGCGCTTCCGGGCGCGCGCGCCGCGAGCGCTCCATCGACCACCGACACCACGCATATCCGGGGAGGGGAATGCCCACCGTTCTCGACGAATTCGCCTGGCGCGAGATGCTCCACGACGCGACCGAGGGGACCGACGAGCACCTCGCCGGGGGCGCGCGCGTCGCCTACTGCGGCTTCGACCCCTCCGCCTCCAGCCTCCACGTGGGCTCCCTCATGCCGATCATGGGGCTGGTCCATCTGCAGCGGGCCGGCCACCACCCCATCGCCGTGGTGGGCGGGGGGACCGGGCTGATCGGTGACCCCTCCGGGAAGACCGAGGAGCGCCGGCTTCTCTCGGAGGCCGAGGTGGCGGCCAACGCAGAGGCCATCCATCGCCAGCTCGAGCCGTTCCTCGACTTCGAGGGGGTCTCCAACCCCGCGCGCATGGTCAACAACCTGGAGTGGCTGGGCGAGCTCCGCCTCCCGGCCTTCCTCCGGGACGTGGGGAAGCACTTCTCGGTGAACGCTCTCCTCCGGAAGGAGTCGATCCGTCGTCGTCTCGAGGACGAGGAGGGGGGGATCAGCTACACCGAGTTCAGCTACCTGCTCCTCCAGGCGTACGACTACCTCGTCCTCCACGAGAGGATGGGGTGCACCCTCCAGGTGGGTGGCAGCGACCAGTGGGGCAACATCACGTCGGGGATCGACCTGATCCGCCGCGTGCGGGGCGAGAGCGCCTTCGGCGTCGTCTATCCCCTGGTGACCAACGCCCAGGGGACGAAGTTCGGGAAGACCGAGGCGGGCACCGTGTGGCTCGATCCCGAGCGCACGTCCCCGTACCGCTTCTACCAGTTCTGGATCAACACCGACGACCGGGACGTGGTCCGCTACCTGAAGTCGTTCACGCTCCTGGAGCGTGCGGAGATCGAGGAGCTGGAGAAGGCGGTGGAGGTCGAGCCTCACCGCCGGGAGGCCCAGCGGCGCCTGGCCGAGGACGTGACGCGCCGGGTGCACGGGGACGAGGGTCTGGCCCAGGCGAAGCGGGCCACCGAGGTGCTTTTCGGGGGCGAGCTCGAGGGGCTGGGGGCCCGGGAGATCGCCGACATCTTCGCCGACGTGCCGTCGAGCGAGCTGGCCGCCGCAGAGCTGGAGGGCGACGGGAAGTCGGTGGTGGAGCTCCTGGCGGAGTCGGGCGTGACCTCCTCCAAGGGCGAGGCTCGCCGGCAGCTCGAGCAGGGCGGGATCTACGTGAACAACCGACGCGTCGGCGACG
>CAZADJ010000549.1:0-1313 GCA_964483845.1 uncultured Actinomycetota bacterium
GTCTCCGACGGGATCGCGATGGGCCACGAGGGGATGCGCGCGTCGCTGGTCTCCCGGGAGGTGATCGCCGACTCGGTGGAGACCGTGATGCACGCCGAGCGCTTCGACGCGATGGTCACCTTCGCCGGCTGTGACAAGTCCCTTCCGGGGATGGTCATGGCGGCGGTCCGTCTCGACCTGCCGAGCGTGTTCCTCTACGGCGGGTCGATACTCCCCGGCCACCTCGACGGCCGCGACATCACCATCCAGGACGTCTTCGAGGCGATCGGCGCGAACGCCCGCGGCGAGCTCTCCCACGACGAGCTCGCCGAGGTGGAGCGACGCGCCTGCCCGGGCGAGGGCTCCTGTGCGGGGATGTTCACGGCGAACACGATGGCCTCGGCGATAGAGGCGCTCGGCATGGCCCTGCCCGGCTCGGCCTCCCCGCCGGCCCCCGACCCACGCCGCGACGACCTCGCCCGGCGCTCGGGCGCCGCGGTGGTCCACCTCCTCGAACAGGGCATCAGCGCGCGGGACATCGTCACCCGCGAGGCGCTGGAGAACGCGATCAGCGTGGTGATGGCCGTCGGCGGCTCCACGAACGCGGTGCTGCACCTGCTCGCGATCGCGGCCGAGGCCGAGGTGGAGCTCGACATCGACGACTTCGACCGCATCGGACGACGGGTACCGCACATCGCCGACACGAAGCCGGCGGGACGGTTCGTGATGACCGACCTCGACCGCGCGGGCGGCGTCCCCGTGGTGATGCGCGAGCTGCTCGAGGCCGATCTGCTCCACGGTGACGCCCTGACCGTCACCGGACGGACCGTCGCCGAGAACCTCGCCGAGATCGACCCGCCCGGCCCCGACGGCAGCGTCGTCCACCCGATCAGCGACCCCATCCACGCCGACGGTGGGCTGGCGATCCTCCGTGGTTCGCTCGCCCCCGATGGCGCGGTCGTCAAGATCGCCGGGATCGATCCCGACCAGCTGCGCTTCGCTGGCCCCGCGCGCGTCTTCGACGGCGAGGACGGCGCGATGGAGGCGGTCCTCACCGGGGGCATCCACGAGGGGGAGGTGATCGTGATCCGGTGGGAGGGGCCGAAGGGCGGCCCAGGGATGCGCGAGATGCTCGCTGTGACGGCCGCGGTCAAGGGGGCGGGCCTGGGCGGCTCCGTCGCGCTGATCACCGACGGACGCTTCTCCGGCGCGACCCACGGGTTCTGCATCGGCCACCTCGCCCCCGAGGCGGCCGACGGCGGGCCGATCGCCCACGTCCGCGACGGCGACCGGATCGCGATCGACATCCCCGCGCGCACCATCGACCTGGACGT
>CAZADJ010000550.1:0-1307 GCA_964483845.1 uncultured Actinomycetota bacterium
GCCCGCAAGGGCGTGTGGGTTCGAATCCCACCGGGGGTACGGCAGCATCACGGGCCCCGCGGTTGGCCGCGAGGGTCCGCCGGGGCTAGGCTCCGGCGGGGGCGAGTCTCGGCTCGCTCGCGCTCCGCGCACCCGACCCCGCGACCGACCGCGCGACCGTGTGACCGTGACCGCGGATCGTGATCGCGAACCGGGAGGGCGGCTACGAAGACCTCACGCGACGTCGTGAAGGTCCGCGAGCGGCTGGTGAGCGTCCAGGAGCGCCTCCGCCGCACGCGGGCCTCCCTGCGTGTGCTCGAGGAGCAGGTCGCGTACCTGGGGGAGATCGCCGACGCGGCCGAGACGAGGAAGCTCGTCGCGCAGACACCGCTCGCGGACCGCGAGTGGCGGGACGCACGGACGGACCACGAGCGTCACGTCCGCCTCCGCGACGAGGCGAGGGACGAGGTCGACGAGCTCGCCCGTGAGCGCGACCGGCTGCTGGACCGCCTGCTCGACCTGGGCGCGACCCGGTAGCGGCTGACGGCCGGCCGACCGCCGGCGCTCGGTGGGACGCACGGGACCTGACGGACACGGGACGACCAGGAGGTGGGTGGCGTGGCGGAGCCCCGGACGGAGGACACGCCTCGTACCGCCGACGCGGACGTCGGCCAGGACGCCGATCCGCAGTCCGACCCGGACGTCGATCGCGAGGCCGGCCGGACAGCCGGACAGGGAGCCGGTCATGACACCGAGCAACCCGCCGAGCGACCCGCTGAGCTGGATGCGACGCGGGCGGACGCACCGACGGGCTCCCTCGACCCGGAGTCGACGCGCGTCCTCATCGCCGAGGACGAGGCGTTGATCCGCCTGGACCTGAAGGAGATGCTCGAGGAGGAGGGGTTCGACGTCGTCGCCGAGGTCGCTGACGGCGCGTCGGCGGTGCGCCTGACCCGCGAGCTACGTCCCGACCTCGCGATCCTCGACATCAAGATGCCGGTGATGGACGGCATCCAGGCTGCCGAGGAGATCGCGCGGGACCGCCTCGCCGCCGTGCTCATCCTCACCGCGTTCAGCCAGCGCGACCTCGTCGAGAAGGCGCGCCGCGCCGGAGCGATGGCCTACCTCGTCAAGCCGTTCCAGAAGCACGACCTCCTCCCCGCCGTGGAGATCGCCGCCGGACGGTTCCGGGAGATGTCCGGCCTCGAGAGCACGGTCGACGACCTCCAGGGCCGCCTTGAGGCGCGCAAGGTCGTCGAGCAGGCCAAGGGGCTGCTGCAGGAGCACGAGGGGATGTCGGAGTCCGAGGCGTTCCGGTGGATCCAGCA
>CAZADJ010000551.1:0-1302 GCA_964483845.1 uncultured Actinomycetota bacterium
CCACGTCGGCTGCTCGGACTGGACGACGACGAGCTGGGCTAGCGTGGGGCCGAGCGCGCAGGAGGATCTCGAGTGGCTGAAGACTGCCTGTTCTGCAGCATCGTGTCCGGAGACGAGCCTGCGGAGCTCGTGGCGGAGACCGACGAGATCGTCGCGTTCCGTGACAAGTTCCCCCGGGCACCCGTCCACGTCCTCGTCGTCCCGCGGCGCCACATCGGCTCCGCGCACGAGCTCGGTCCCGACGACGACGCCCTGCTCTCGGCCTCCTTCGCGGTGGCACGGGACGTCGCCGAGCGCGAGGGGATCGCCGACGGCTACCGGATCGCGACGAACATCGGCAGCCGCGGAGGACAGGCGATCGCCCACCTCCACTTCCACGTCCTCGGCGGCAAGCAACTGGGGCACGTCGACGGCGCTGACTGAGGGCTCATCCCGGCGGCGGAGCACGGTTGAGCGCGGGTCCCGTCGGGGCCGTGGTGACGGATCGGCCGTCCCACAGCCGTGACCCGGGCATCACCGGTCGGCGAACCGGGGTGCGCGCCGCGCTCGTCGTCATCGCGGTGTTCCTCGGCGATGCAGGCGATCGAACCGGGCGTGATGGGTCCGCTCGGGCCTCCTCCGAGGCGCGCCCGTTCGCGGGGAGCCCGATGCGGATCCGGGGGGGCGAGAGCTGTGGCACCGCATCCCGAGGAGAGCGGGTTCAGTGGTCGTGTCCGCCGGCGTCCCGCCAGGTGTCGAGTCCCTGCCACACGATCACCGGCGTCATGGCCAGCGCACCCACCGGGTCCGCCCACCACCAGCCGAACGCCGCGTTGAGGGCGAGGCCCAGCAGGAGCGCGAACGACAGCGCGGTGCAGATCCAGGTCTCCACGGCGTCGGCGACCATCGATCGGCTGCCGATGGACCGGCCGGTGCGCTGCTGGACGACGGCGATCGTCGGCATCACCACGACGCTGAGCGCCGCCAGGGCCAGACCGAGCACGGGCGCGTCCGCCTCGTCCCCGGCGAGGAGGGATGTCCCCGCCTCGGCCCAGATGTACAGCGCCAGGACGAAGAACGTCGCCGCCACGATCCGGAGCGCGCGCCGCTCCGCCGTGGTCTCCGTCTCGTGGTCGGCTCCCGGCGGGGCTCTGCGGAGCCGCCACACGATCGCTCCCGCAGCGGCGACCTCGATCGCCGAGTCGAAGCCGAACGCGATGAGCGCGACGCTCCCGGCCATCACGCCGACCGTGATCGCCACCAGCCCCTCGACCACGTTGTAGGCGACCAGGAAGGTCTGCACCCGCATCGCGCGGCGGTGCA
>CAZADJ010000552.1:0-1300 GCA_964483845.1 uncultured Actinomycetota bacterium
ACCGTGCCCTCCGCTACGCCCTCGACATCCGCTACTGAGCACCCGGAACGGTCGGAACGGATGCGGTACAGTCTGTAACGCAAGGAGGTGGGACGGTGGCCACGTTGCATGAGCTCGTCGAGCTACTCCCCGAGCTGGAGTCCAGCGCCGGCGTGTCGACGAAGGCGACCTCGGTTCGCCTCCCGGAGCCGGTTCACCGGGCGGTCACGGTGGCGAGCGAGCTCGGGATGGACGACTCGTTCACGGCGGCGACCGTCGGGGCGCTCGTCGAGCGCGTCCGTTCCTTCGCACGCCAGGAGGCGATCGCCGCTCACCTCCGCGCGTTCCCCGCCGACCAGCCCCGGCTGGCCGACGTCGCGCGTCGGCGGGTGAGCGGCACCGACCACGTCGCCGCTGAACACCCCGAGATGGTGGACCGGGTCGCTGACTGGTACGAGCGTCGCCACCCGGACTGGGCGAGCTCGGGTCGCGTCGACGCGGCCGTCGACGAGGTCATCGACCGGGTCGAGATGTTGCACGAGTTCTCGGCGGCGGTCACGGGGGCGGGCTGATGGCCGCCCCCGTCCGCCACCTGGTGGTCGACAACGAGGCCGCGTCGGCGTTGCTGTCCACCGCGGCGATCGCCCCGAAGCGTGCCGCGGTGCTGACCGCGGTGATGGCCGCCGACGGCCGCCGGGTCGCCCCGACGGCGGTGCGCTGCGAGGCCCGGTGGGATCGCACCGACCACGACGCGGCGCGCGCCAACCAGCTCATCCCCGACGACGACCCCCTGGACCGCGCCGGGGCCGACCGTGACGTGCAGCTGCGCCGTGCCGTCCCCGACGCGTCGCTCGTCGACGCCGCCGTCGCGGTCGCCGCCGAACGACTTGCCACGCGGGCAGGGGACGAGGTGGTGGAGGTGCTGACCTCGGATCCGGGCGATCTGTCGGCGCTCGCCGACCACGTCCGAGGCCGTGTGGTGGTCGAACGACTCTGACGGTCGACTGTTCGCGACGACCAGGCGTTCGACCTCGTCATGAGCGCCGCAGGCGGCGAACTGGACGTGGAGCAGATCGCCGAGCGGCTCGCTCGCCGGCCCGACCCCGCGGTGGTCGTCGCTGCGCTCGTGGACGGTGGTGAGGACGGGGCGTGGGCGGAGTCGGTCCTCGAACGCGACACCCTCGCGGCGGTCATCCGACCGGACACCTCACCGGACATCGGACGTCTGGTCCCACCGCTCGAGCTCACGAGGGGTCAACCGTCCGCCGCCAACGTTGTCGAGCAGTACGGCGAGAACGTCGTCAACGCCTGTAGCCGAAGG
>CAZADJ010000553.1:0-1298 GCA_964483845.1 uncultured Actinomycetota bacterium
GTCGTGTCGACGGCCGACGCGGTCGTGGTCACCGGCACGTGGTTCGTCCTCCTCGGGTTCCTCGCGCTGATCTTCGCGGCGATCGGACTGCACGAGGCGCTCGCGGATGCGGGGTCGCCGCTGGCCGCCGTCGGCACCGTCCTCACCATCGGCGGGGCCGCGCTCGTCGTGGCGGTGCAGTACGCGGCACTGGGGAGCGCCTACGGGCTGGTGGACGACCCGCTGTACCTCGCGGCGGAGCTGATCGGTGTCCCCGCGGTCGGCGGCGTCGCGCTCGCCGTCGGGATCCTGCTGCTCGGCGTCGAGGCGCTGCGCGACGAGGCCGCACCGACCGGCGCCGGGGCCGCGTTCGTGGTCGCGGCGGTCGCGTTCCCCGTCGGGTTCGCGACGACCACGGCCTTCTACGTGGGCGGGGTGCTCCTCGGGGTCGGGACCGCCTGGGCCGGAGCGAGCCTCTGGCGGGCGCGCGCCGAACGGGTCGGCTCCACCGAGCGCTGACGGCCCGGGCCACGGTGACCGGCCACGTCGCGGTGTGGTCGGCCACCCCCTCGGTACGCTCGCCCACCCCGGCGCGAGGGGCTCGGAGACGATGACGGAGCGTGCAGGTGCCGCGCGCCCCCGGCGTCGACGGACAGCGGCGGGGGCCGCCCTCTCGATCGTCACCGGCATCCTCCTCGTGGCGGGTCCGCCGCCGGCCGACGCGCACCCGTTCGGCCCCCCGCCGACGGCGCGCATCTGGGCGGAGGGGTCCCGCGTCGTGATCGACTGGGGAGCCGCACCCGACGACGCCGTCGCGATCGGCGTCGAGATCGGGCTGCTCGAGCCCGAGACGATGGAGGCCTACGGGGACGAGCCGACACGGGAGGCACCGGACCGCGAGGTGGAGGAGCAGCTGTCACGCTCGGACGACCTCCGCGAGTACATCCTCGGGCGGATCCGCGTGTGGCAGGACGGGCAGCGGTGTGAGGCGGACCTGCGGCCGGTCGACGGCTTCGTCACACGCGGCGCGACGACCACCCACGACTGCCCGGCGCCGGTCTCCGCCGTCGAGATCGAGATCTCCATGCTCCACGACGTCCACGACGCCTACCGCACCTTCGCCTTCTCCGCCGGGGAGGCCGAGCCGGCCCAGGCGGTGTTCACGGTCGCGTCCCCACGTCACCGCTGGGTCTTCGGTGCGGAGGGCGGCGATGCGAGCGGCGGCGTCCCCTGGGGCCACGTCGGCCTGATCGCCCTCGCCGTCGTCGTCATCGGCGGGGTCGTCGCCGCCGAGGTGCTCTCCTCCCGCGGAGATGCCC
>CAZADJ010000554.1:0-1296 GCA_964483845.1 uncultured Actinomycetota bacterium
GGCCGCGGTGGAGGTCCCGGTGGTGGGGATCGGGGGGATCACGCCGGAGCGGGCCGGGGCGGTGGCGGAGGAGACCCGGGCCGCGGGCACGGCCGTGATCCGGGCGGTCATGGGCGCCCGGGACGTGGAGTCGGCCGTGAGGGGATTGCTGGCGCCGTTCGAGGCCCGGAGGTGATCCGGAGGGAGGCGCGGATGTTGCACCTTTGCAGGTCGCAGGAAGGTCACCCCTCACAGAGCTCGGAGCCCCGATGGAATCCAAGCGGACACGCGACGTCCCCCTGGGTATCCAGGAGGAGATGGCCGCGGAGGGCGACCACATCGCCTTTCTCTGGGAGACGGAGGAGGAGTTCACCGAGGCGGTGGGCTTCCTGGAAATGGGCCTCGACGAGGGGGACAACTGCGTGGTCTTCGGACACGACCAGGCGAACCGCCGGGTGCTGCAGATCCTGCGGGAGAAGGGTCGGGATACCGACGCCCTTCAGGAGGAAGGCCGGCTCTCGGTGGTGGCCGGCGCCCCGGAACCCGACGCTCTCCTGAAGAAGATCGGAGGGGTCTTCCAGGATGCCGTGGACGGGGGTGCGCCCCTCGTCAGGCTCCTGGGCAACATCGGCTGGAGCCGGGAGGGGTGGCCGGACGAGCACGGCTGCCTGGTGTTCGAGGCGGAAGTGACGGGAGCGGCCCGAAGCTTCCCCAGCGTGGTGGTCTGCATGTACGACGTGAAGGGGCTCTCCGGGGAGGTGGTCCTTCACGGGGCCTTCGAGACCCACCCTCTGACGTTCCACGGAAACCTGCTCCGGGAGAATCCCTGCTTCACACCCATGGACGAGTTCCTGGAGAGGCTGCAGGTGGTCGGGATCGGAGGCGAAGGGGACTGACGGACGGAAACGACCGCCGCAGCCATGGGGGTGGCGGGGATGCCGAACGACGAAACGCCCCGGGACCTTCTCGGAAAAGGGAGGGCCCCGGGGCGTCGGTAGAAATGGCTGGCGGCGACGTACTCTCCCACCGGGTCTCCCCGGCAGTACCATCCGCGCTGCGGGGCTTAACGGCCGTGTTCGGGATGGGAACGGGTGTGTCCCCCGCGCTAAGACCACCAGCCAAAGGCGGGCCGCTGAAATCGGCGCAGGAGGGCGTCAGGCTCGGATTCGCTCCCTGCGAAAGGGCATTTCACCCTTCCTCGGTCGCGAATCGTCGCCTTCCTACTCCTGCATCCGACCACGCCGCGTTGCGGCGCGGTGCCCTGAGCGGCCCCTCACCAATGAAGATAGGGATGCCGCTCAAAGCGGCTGCAGATGC
>CAZADJ010000555.1:0-1290 GCA_964483845.1 uncultured Actinomycetota bacterium
CGGTCGCCAGCGCCGCGATCGTCCACGACCGGGGCGTCATCGGCAACAGGTCGCCGACGGGCGTCATCGCCAGCAGGAGCACGACGAGGCCGAGCGGGCCGGCCACCCACAGGCGCCGCAGCCAGTGGTCGACCTCCTCGCCCCCGCCGGTGCCCGTACCGGTGACGGCGTCCGGCGTGTGCTCGGACAGGCCGTAGCCGATGCGTTCGACGGCGGCGTGCAGGTCGCCGACCGCGACGGCGTCCGCGACCGACACGTGGGCACGCCCGGTCGCGTAGTTGACCTCGGCCACCTCGACGCCGTCCTGGCGGTCGAGGATCCGCTGGACACGCGCGGCGCACGCCCCGCACGTCATCCCGTGGACGTCGAGGTCCAGCTCGCGGACGGGGGCGGACCGGTCGGCCCGGTCGGTGTCAGGGGACGTCATAGCCCTGGTCCTCGATGGCGGTGACCAGCTGCTCGTGGGTCACCGTGCCGTCGTCGTAGGTCACCGTGACGGTGCGCGTGTCGAGGTCGACGGATGCCGACGCCACGCCCTCCATCGGGCCGAGCGCCCCCTCGATCGAGGACACGCAGTGGCCGCAGTGGACCTCGGGCACGGAGATGGTCTCGGTGGTCATCGTGGCTCCGCACAGACGGTTCGTGGTTGGCACGATACCCCTAGGGGGTATATCCTGCAACCCGACGAGCGACCGCACGCGAGGACGAGACGATGACGAGCACGGGACAGCACCACGTGACCCCCGGCTACGCCGAGGCCGAGGACAAGGCCAGGGTGCTGCAGCGACTGCGCCGGATCCAGGGGCAGATCCGCGGCCTCGAGCGGATGGTCGAGGAGGACACCTACTGCATCGACGTGCTGACGCAGGTGTCGGCGGCCACCCGGGCCCTGCAGGGCGTCGCGCTGCTGCTGCTCGACGACCACGTGCGCCACTGCGTCGCCGACGACGTGCGCGACGGGTCCACCGAGAAGGTGGACGAGGCCATGGACGCCATCTCGCGACTCGTCCGCTCCTGACGCGGGCGCCTCCACTGCGGTCCGAGGCCAACTTCCGTGAATGGTCACGGAATCCGGGGTGTGCGCCGGCTCAGGGCCGCCGCCGCGCCAGTTCCCGTGGCTGATCACGGAACCTGGAAACGGACCTCGTACCCTCCGCGGTGTCTCCCCCGAGACGCTCCCGCCCCACACACGAGGGATCCCATCATGGCTGAAGTCTCCCAGTTCGTGGACACCGTCGACGGCGTCCGCAGCGGCGTCGCCGACGCCATCGCCGCGCGGTTCGACTCCGT
>CAZADJ010000556.1:0-1286 GCA_964483845.1 uncultured Actinomycetota bacterium
GATGCGACGACGGCGCAGATCGATCCCCCGCCCGGACTCCGTTAATACGCTGTGATACTCTCTACCTTCGTCGAGATGGAGGTGGACAGATGTCGGGACGCACATCGAAGGTGCTTTCGGTCTCGGTTCCCCCCGAACTCGCGCGTGACTTCGAACGGCTCGCGGAACGCCACGGGCGCAACAAGAGCGAACTGTTCCGCGAGATGCTCCGGATCTACCAGGCGTATGAGGAGACCGGACGCTTCGAGACCCTCCAGCGCTACGGTGCCGCCCGGGCTCGGGCCGTCGGGGTCGAGGATGAGGCGGACGTGGACCGCGTGATCCAAGAAGCACGCAGCGGGTGAGGGTCGTCCTCGACACCAACGTGCTCGTCTCGGCGTTCGTGTTCCCGGGCGGCCCGCCCGAAGCGATCTACCGACGGGTGCTGTCCGGAGAGTTCACGATGATCGTGTCCCGGCCGCTGATGGCCGAGCTCGGCCGAGTGCTGGTGGACAAGTTCGACTGGGACGCGTCCTATGCGGAGGAGGTCCTCGCACAACTGGTTCGCATCGGAGATCTCGTCGACCCTCGCGACCCGGTCGATGACATCGAGGACGACCCCGCCGACAACAGAGTGCTGGAAGCCGCAGCTGAAGGAGATGCCGACCGCATCGTGAGCGGCGATCGACACCTACTCACACTGGGCTCCTGGCGGCAGATCCCCATCATGGACCCCGCAACCCTCGTAGACGAACTCTCCTGAGTGACGCCGGGCCGCTCTGCTATGGGCGGATGCGACGCTGAGACGACGCCGCTCAACGCGCCCACAACCACGGCTTCCGTGCAGGCTTCGACGCAACTCATAGAGCAGGCGATCAGCTCGCCACGCGGTAGCGGAGGTAGACGACCCCGGAGTTGAAGGTGCGGGTCTCGACAAGTTCGAGATCCACCCGGCGTTCGGCGTGTGGGAAGAACGGGATGCCCCCGCCGACCAGTACCGGGTAGACCATGGCCCGGTACTCGTCGACCAGACCCGCCGCGGCCACCTCGGCGGCGAGCGTCGCACCGCCGATCGCGATCTCGCCCTCACCCGGCTCGGCGCGCAAGCGACCGATCTCCTCCGCTGGGTCGCCGGAGGCAATGCGGGCATTGCCCTGCACTGCCGACAGCGTCGTGGAGAACACGACCTTCGGGAGCGACTTCCAGATCGCGGCCCACTCGAGCTCCGCGTCGTCGAGCGTCTGCTCCTGGTCGGCGGTCTCCCAGTACAGCATGGTCTCGTACAACCGTCGTCCCATCAGGTGGAC
>CAZADJ010000557.1:0-1285 GCA_964483845.1 uncultured Actinomycetota bacterium
TCTTCCGCTCCTGATCACGGAGGACCGCGGCGAGGGCTCGAGCCCGCTCGTTGCTCGTGCTGACGCCCTTGCGCTCGGAATCGGGATCGGGGGGCTGGCTCATATCCCAATGATGGGTGAGGAGGACCCGCTCTGTCGAGGCTCCCGTGGGAGGGGAGGGGAAGGCCGTGGGGTCCCCTTCGAACGGGCGTGCCGTTAAGTTGGGCACGGGCTCCCGGGAAGCCGTCCCCACAGGCACGATGGGGCCCGGTCGACGGGACTCCGCCCCGGTCGGGGTCCCGGGTCGCCCGTCTACTCCAGGGAGGTAGCGTGGAAGTCCTGGTCGCCGCTCTCCTCGTCGTCATCGTGATCGAGGCGATGGTGATCTATCGCTTCAAGCGACGCGCGGACCTCCTCAAGCAGACCATGGAGCGCGACCGGGCGACCTTCATGAGAGGGGGACATCCACCGCCTGCGAGTCGGCCTCCCGAGCGCGACCGGCCGCACGTCGGTGAGGGGGACGGGGAGCGGGGCTAGACATGCGACCTTCACCCCCGAACGGACCGCTCCCGGCGATATGCGCCGCGTTGCTGACGCTCCTCCCCGGGGCGTGCGCGCCTTCGGCCCGGCAGGCCCCCGATCTCCCCACCTGGGAGGGCCGGACGGTCCAGGTGGAGCCGGACGCTCCCCTCGACGCCCCGCTTCCCCGGGGCACGGAGCGGCGCACACTCCAGGACGCGCTGACCGCAGCGGGCGGGAACGTGCAGATCGAGCTGGCTCCCGGTCACTATTACCTCACTCCGCGCCCGTACACCGACCCGACCTGCGGCAACTGCGAGAACCCCGACACACCCGTGGACGCCACGGTGGGCCTCCACGTGTCCGGACCGGCCATCCACATCGTGGGGGCGTCCCGGGACCAGGTCGCGATCCACACCAACGCCGGCTACGGGATTCTCTTCGACGACTGCGAAGGGTGCTCGCTCCGCGAGGTCACGGTCACGGGCGGCATCCGCGATCCCGACGAACGGGCCACCGATGCGGGGATCGTGGTCCGCGAGAGCACGGTGGATCTCCGGGAGTGCCGGGTCGCGGCCAACCTGGGCGACTCGGCGACGGTGGCCGAGGTGGTGGTGGGCATCATGGGGATCACGGGTCGCGAGGGGTCGGAGACGAACGTCTGGGACTGCGAGATCCTCCAGAATTCCTGGGACGGGATCGCGCTCTACCGGGGCGCCCGAGCCACGATCCGGAACAGCCTCGTGGACGGGGTGGACAAGGCGTGGGGCCAGCGCATGGGTGGGGG
>CAZADJ010000558.1:0-1279 GCA_964483845.1 uncultured Actinomycetota bacterium
TCGCCTCGCTCGACGAGTAGCCGAGCTCCAGCAGGGCGAGGTGCGCCTCGGTCCGCGCCGGCGCCGCGTCCCCTGCCACCGACCCGCCCGCGTCCGCGAGATCGAGGTCGGCCACACCGCCGAGCTTCTCCTTCAACTCGAGGATCAGCCGCTGGGCGGACTTCTTGCCGATGCCGGGGATGGTCGTGAGCGCGTCCATGTCACCGTCGGCGATCGCGCGGGTGAGCGCGGCCGGCGGGTGCGTCGACAGCGCCGCGAGCGCGAGCTTCGGCCCGACGCCCGAGGCACCGAGCAGGAGCTCGAACAGCTCCCGGGCGGGCTCGTTCGGGAAGCCGTACAGATCCATCGCGTCCTCGCGCACCTGCAGCGACGTGTGGAGCACGACCTCCTGGCCCTGCGCCGGCAGCTGTCCGGCCACCCCGGTCGGCACCAGCACCAGGTAGCCGACCCCGTCGACGTCGACGACCACGTGCGTCGCGGCGTCGCGCCCCCCTCCGGGCCTGCGGTGGACCAGCCGGCCGCGCACGAACGAGATCATCTCGGCCCCTCCCCGACGCTCCGCGCGGTCACCGCCGTCCCTCCCCCGAGGTCCCGCCGGCGATGCGCACGTGCGGGCGTTCCAGCACCGCCTCCCAGCTCGCCGCCCCGCCGCCGTCAGCGCCGGCGACGTCCGCGAGCGGCCCCCGCGCCAGGTGGCACAGCGCCACCGCCAGCGCATCCGCGACGTCCGGCGGGCTCGGCACCTCCTCCAGCTTCAGCTGCGCGGCGACCATCCGACCGACCGCCTCCTTCTCCGCGGATCCGTGACCGGCGACCGCGAGCTTCACGTCGTTCGGGCTGTACGACACGACCGGCACCCCCGCCTGCGCCGCAGCGAGCAGCGCGACCCCGGCTGCCTGGCCCACCCCCATCGCCGTGCGCGCGTTGGTCGAGAACAGGACGCGCTCACACGCCAGCACGTCGGGCTCGTGACGCTCGATGGTCGCGGCCACCTCCCGGTGGATCCGGGCGAGACGCTGCTCCACCGGCTCGTCGGGGTCGGTGCGCACCACGTCCGCGGTGATCGCCGACGGCCGCCCGACCGGCCCGTCGACGATGCCGAGCCCACAGCGCGTCAACCCCGGGTCGACCCCGAGCACGCGCGTGACGCCACGGCCGGCGTCGCGCGCGGCCGGACGAGGTGATGGACGCGATGGACGAGGCAACGGACCCCTCCCGAACAGGTGTTCCGACCGTAGCAGCACCCTGCGACGCCTCCACGCACCCCGCGCGGCCAGCG
>CAZADJ010000559.1:0-1274 GCA_964483845.1 uncultured Actinomycetota bacterium
GGGTCGGCTCGGTCGACGACGACGGCCGCACGGACGAACGGGTGCTCGAGCAGCACGTCCTCCACCTCGGTGGCGGACACGAGCTGGCCCGATACGGAGAAGACGTGGTCTGCCCGTCCGAGGAACTCGATCCCGTCCTCGGTCACGCGGGCACGGTCGCCGGTCACGTGCACGTCGGGCAGGGACGGCTCGCTGCCGGGGACGAGGTCGTCCGTGCCCCAGATCGGGCCTGCGCGGGCCGGCCAGGGCTCGGTCACGACGAGCATGCCCGCGGTGCCGACGTCGGCCGGCCGCCCATCGTCATCGAGGACCGACAGCCCCGGGTCCGGGAGTCGATCGGCCAGCGGCGGGTGATCGGCATACACCAGGCCGCCCAGTTCGGACTGGCCCCAGGCGTTGATGACCGGGATGCGGCCACGTCCCACGTCCTCGCGCAGCCACCGCTCGGTGTCGGGCTCCAGCGGTTCGCCGGCGGTCACGAGGAGCTCGAGGCTGGCGACCTGCTCCTCCGCTGGCGGTTCCCGACGCCACCGCCGCACCGCCCGCAGGACCGACGGGGTCGCGAGGAGGGTCGTGACCCCGTAGCGCTCGATGATCTGCCAGGCCCGGTCCCGCCCGGGCGTGTCGAGCATGCCCTCATAGGCGACCGTCGTAGCGCCGTCGACGAGGGGACCGATGATGCCGTGGGTCTGGCAGGCGAGCCACGCGAACTCGGCAGGGGACCACACCACGGCCCCCGGCTGGGGGGCGAAGGCCTGCTCGACCGCGGCACAGTAGGCAAGGAGTCCGGCCGTCGGATGGACGATGCCGGCCGGGCGACCCCTCCGGTTCGCGAGGTGCGACACGTGGATGGGGTGGCTGCCGTCCACCGGGACGGGCTCGGTCGGTGGCCGTGGCGCAGCCGCCACGCCGGGGCGTGGGCGGGCCAGGAGCTGGTGCAGCCACCGATCGCCCTCGAACCAGGGCACGTCGACCCCGGTACGGCGGATCACGACCGTGTGCTCGACGGTGCCCGCGGCCGCCAGAGCCTCGTCCGCGCGTGACTTGAGTGGCAGCACGACCCCGTGCCGCCAGGCGCCGTCCTGGGTCACCAGCACCCGGGGATCGAGGTCCTCCAGCCGCGCAGCGATGGCCTCCGGGGGCAGGACGGCGGGCATCACGGAGTACGTGGCGCCCAGCCGCATGCACGCCAGCATGATGGCGATGCTCTCGGGCAGCAGTCCTGTGTGCACCGCCACGCGGTCGCCGACCGTGACCCCGAGCCCGGCGAGCGC
>CAZADJ010000560.1:0-1273 GCA_964483845.1 uncultured Actinomycetota bacterium
GGCTTCGTCTGCTCCGCCGTGGCTCCGCCCTCGCCGGGCGACTCGGTCGCCGACGTCATCGGTCCGGATGGTTGCTCCGGCAGCGCCGGCGGGCGCTGCGCATCGGTGCCGTTGCCGTTGCGGGCCGGGTGCTCGATTGGGTAGACGACGCCGATCTCGAAGGCATTGAGCTGGGTCGCGTCCTTCGGCGCGCGCTTGTAGGTCTTGCGGTAGAAGGTGAGCATCTCGTTCGCGCTGGCGAAGCCGATGCGCCGCCCGTTGTTCTCGATGCACTGGCTGGTGATGTCGACGAAGCTGAAGCCGGGCCACTCGATCGCCTCGCGGATGACGTTGCGCAGGTGGAGCTGGTGGTAGACGGTGCTCTTGGCGTAGAGCGCATGCGGCGAGCTCCGGACCAGGCCCTGGAGGTTGATCGGCGTGTTCGGGTTGCCACCCGGGGAGCTGAGGGTCTTCGTGCCGGTCGGGGTCGTTGGGCCGGTCTGGCCGCCGGTCAGCCCGTAGATCTCGTTGTTGTTGCACAGCACGGTGACCGGGGCGTTGCGGCGGATGGAGTGGATGAGGTGATTGCCGCCGATGGAGGCGGTATCCCCGTCACCGGCCACGACGATGACCTTCATGTCCGGCTTCACCGTCTTGATCGCCTCGGCCACCGGCAGCGTCCGGCCGTGGAGGGTGTAGACCGCCTCGTGCTTCATGTAACCGCCCATGCGCCCGGTGCAGCCGATCCCGGTGACGATGATCGTGTTGCGCTCGTCGAGGCCCATCTCGTCGAGCGTCATGGCCAGCTGCATCATGATCGTGCCGATGCCGCAGCCCGGGCACCAGATCGTCGGGAACAGGTCGAGCTTGAGCCGATCCTTGTAGGTCATCTCGGCCATCGGCGCCTCGGGCATCAGCCCACCCCCAGCGGCGACTGAGGCCGGTGCTCGGTCGGCTCCGGCGGGATCGGCGGCTCGGACGGCCCGCCGGCCAGCACGCGGTCGATCCCCTCGCGCACCGCCTCCAGCGAGATCCGCCCACCAAGCAGCGGCACGCGCTTCACCGGCCGATGGATGGCGAGCTCGACGAGGTCGGCGTACTGCCCGTCGTTCGCCTCGACCACGACCACCTCGCGGTAGCGCGCGCACACCTCTCGTAACTCCTCGTCGAGCACGGGATGGATGCGGATCGGCCGGAAGAGGGCGAACTCGTCGCGCAGCGGCGCCGCGACCCGCGACACGATCCCGTAGCAGACCACCAGCACGTCGGCGTCGACATTCCAGCCGTGCTCGTA
>CAZADJ010000561.1:0-1266 GCA_964483845.1 uncultured Actinomycetota bacterium
GTGTTCGACTCGGTCTACGACTCCTACGTCGGGGTCGTCGTCTACTTCCGGGTGACCGAGGGTCGGCTGCGCAAGGGCGACCGGATCCGGCTGATGGCGACCGGCTTCGAGAACGAGATCGACGAGATCGGCGTGATCTCGCCCGAGCCGACCCCGGTCGACGAGCTCGGGCCCGGCGAGGTCGGCTACCTCCACGCCTCCATCAAGGAGGTCAGCCAGGCCAAGATCGGTGACACCATCACGCTGGCGGACAAGGGGCGCTCCGCAGCCGAGCCGCTGCCCGGCTACCGCGAGCCGCTGCCGATGGTGTTCAGCGGTCTGTACCCGGTCGACCCCGACGACTTCGAGGAGCTGCGCGACGCGTTGGACCGTCTGCGCCTGAACGACTCGTCCTTCGTCTACGAACCGGAGACCTCGACCGCGCTCGGGTTCGGGTTCCGCTGCGGGTTCCTCGGCCTGCTCCACCTCGAGATCGTGATGGAGCGGCTCGAGCGGGAGTACGGGATCGCGCTGGTCGCCACCGCCGCGTCGGTCCGCTACCGGGTGCACCTCGACCCGGAGGCGATCCGCGACGGCGAGTCGACCGAGATCGAGGTCTCCAACCCGCAGGACCTGCCGGAGCCGAACAGGATCGTCTCGATCGAGGAGCCCGTGGTCGACGCGATGATCCTCACCCCGGCGGAGCACGTCGGCGCCGTCATGCAGCTCTGCGAGGGCCGACGCGGTGAGATGGAGGGGATGGAGTACCTCAGCGAGGAGCGCGTCGAGCTGCGCTACCAGCTGCCGCTCGCCGAGATCATCACCGACTTCTTCGACCAGCTGAAGTCCCGGACCCGCGGCTACGCGTCGCTGGACTACGAGCGCGCCGGCTACCAGGTCGACGATCTCGTCAAGGTCGACCTCCTCATCAACCAGGAGTCGGTCGACGCGTTCAGCAACATCGTCCACCGGGACCGCGCCTACGACTACGGCAGGGCGATGGTCGCGAAGCTGAAGGAGCTGATCCCGCGCCAGATGTTCGACGTGCCCGTCCAGGCCGCGATCGGCAAGAAGGTGATCGCCCGGGAGACCATCAAGGCGAAGCGCAAGGACGTGCTCGCCAAGTGCTACGGCGGTGACGTCACGAGGAAGCGCAAGCTCCTCGAGCAGCAGAAGGCGGGGAAGAAGAAGATGAAGATGCTCGGCACCGTCGAGATCCCCCAGGAGGCGTTCGTCGAGGCGCTGAAGGTCGGCGGCGGCGGCGAGGAGGTCCCGAGCCGCTGACCG
>CAZADJ010000562.1:0-1261 GCA_964483845.1 uncultured Actinomycetota bacterium
CGCACCGCGCGCTCCGCGTCGTCGTCGTGGGCCACGGGGGTGCCCCACACCGCCATCACCGCGTCACCGATGAACTTCTCGATCGTGCCCCCGTAGCGCTGTACGACCCGCCGGGCGCGCGCGAAGTACGCGTCCAGCAGCTCGCGGACCCGCTCCGGGTCGCGGCCCTCGGCGACCTCGGTGAACCCGACCAGGTCCACGAAGAGCACCGAGACGACCCGCACCTCGGTCTCGGGGACCGTGGCCGGGGGCTCCCCACCCGCCGACGCAGATCCGTCCTCCACGTCGAGACGCTCCCCGCACTGCCCACAGAAGCGGTTCCCGGCGTCGTTGCCCGCCCCGCACGACCCGCAGACGCGCCCGAGCGGGGTCCCGCACTGGCCGCAGAACCGTTGATCCGGCCGGTTGTCCGCTCCACAGTCCAGGCACTCGATCGCTCAGCCCTCCCCCGGCGACGCCACGCTGGCGTCGCACCGAGCTGGCGACCGCCACCTGATCCGGTACGGGATGTCGCCCACGTCTACGTCCCAGCCCGTTGTGGTTCGAGCCGCTCCCTCACGTCCGCGAGGCGCTCGAGCTCGAGTCGCGCGCCGACCTCGGCGAACGTCTCCTCGGCCTCCTCGAGCAGTGCACCTGCCTCGTCGGAACGGTCGTGGTCGAGGTACCACTCGGCGAGGTCCAGCTGCGCGACCGCGCGTTCGATCGGTGTGCCGGCCTCCTCCCAGATCGCGATCGCCGAGCGGAAGAGGGCCTCGGCGGCCGCGTCCCCCTCCGCCGCCGCGATCCGCGCGTCGCTAAGGCGCAGCAGCGCCGCGGCCAGGACGTCCGCCGGTTCCGCGAGCGCCGCCGCGCGTTCCCGCAGGACCCGTGCCTCGTCGAGATCACCGATCGCGAGCGCGCTCGCGATCCCGTCGCCGAGCCGCGCCGCGAGCGTCGCCTGCGTCGTCGGCGCCTCGCTCAGCGCGAGCGCCTCGTCGACCGCGGCGCGGTGTTCGCCGAGGCGGTGGAACAGCATCATGCGCCCGAGGGAGAGGAGCAACCGCTCCTGCTCGTCGGCGACGTCCGCTGACAGCTCGTCGAGGAGGGTGCGCGCACGCTCGAGATCTCCGGTGTGGATGGTCTGGAACGCCCGCTGGTTCTTCACGAACCGTCGCGAGAGTCGACTCATCTCGCCCGCCTGGGCCGCCTCGTCCAGTTTCGCGACCGACTCGTCCCACCGTCCGGTCAGGCCCGCGATCTCCGCCAGCCGGGTGAGCACGTT
>CAZADJ010000563.1:0-1257 GCA_964483845.1 uncultured Actinomycetota bacterium
ATATCGAGGGCGATGGTGTTGAGCATGGCCGCGGCATGATCCCGTAGCGCCACGACATCCATGCTGCTGCCGGCCTCGGTATGGGTCCGGGCGAACTGCTCGAACTCCTCGAGAATCGCCTCCGAATTCCGGGTGATGAAAGCCGTCAGACGCATCGTTCCTCTCTGGTGAACGGGATCACGGCAAGGGCTGGGCGATGCGGCGAGGAACCATTACCAACCTCCATGAACGGGGGGCGAACCGCCCTGCCCTACCGCAAGGGCCTTGCCAGGGGAAGGCTTCTTGCAGGGGATCGAGGGAGGCTCCGCCCGCTCCAACCCCGATATGAGGAGACCGTATGATCGACTGGAGCTGGATCACGAGCAGCGGGACCGCGCTCTTCATGGTCTTTCTCTCCGCGCTCGGGATCTACGCGGCGCTTCTGGTCCTCACGCGCGTGATGGGGCTGCGAAGCTTCGCGAAGATGTCGAGCTTCGACTTCGCCATCACGGTCGCTTTCGGATCGATCCTCGCAACGACGATCCTGGCGAAGGACCCTCCACTGCTGACCGGGGCCTTCGCACTGGTCGTCCTCTACGTCATTCAATTCGGCATCTCGAAGTCCCGCCGACTCACGAAGACGGTGGAGCATCTCGTGGACAACGAGCCTCTTCTCGTCATGGCGGGAGAGCAGATTTTCGAGCAGCACCTCGACGCTGCTCGCATGACCGAGGAGGATCTCAAGTCGAAGTTGCGGGGGGCCGGCATCACCCATCCCGAACAGGTGTTGGCGGTGGTATTCGAGACGACAGGAGACGTGTCGGTCCTCAAGCAGGGCGACGACGTGTCACCGTGGATCTTCACAGGCATACGTGGAGCCGAGCGATTGCCGTACCCAACCGGACATTGTCCTGGCTCCGGGGAGAAGCGGAAGAGCGGATGATCCCTCCCGTCGTGGGGTGTCAGCGCCGACCTGGACCCCGCGGAACTCGTCCAGTCCCACGGGCCTTGGCCCGAGCTGCCTCCCTCATGCTCGTGGTGGGCGTGTTCGCCTGCGAGGAGGCGGAACGGCCGGACCCGGCCGAAGGGGTGGAAGAGCCCGAGGCGCCCGCAGCCGCGGAGGCCGCGATGGCCGAGACCGCCGAATGCGTGAACGATGTGGACGGGTACGTGATCCGCTACCCGGCATCATGGCACGTGAACGTCGGCGACGGCCTCGCCCCGTGCTCTCTCTTCGATCCGGAGCCCATCGAGCTGCCCGAGGCATCCGAGATCCCC
>CAZADJ010000564.1:0-1256 GCA_964483845.1 uncultured Actinomycetota bacterium
CCTGGAGTATGCGGCGTGAGGTCCGATCTCAACTCGGCAACCTGAAACGCATCCTGGAGAACTGACGGACTACTTGGCGGCCCGAGTGTCGTTTGACCAGCCTCCTGTGCGACTGTTCAGCGGACGTCGTGGGGTACCGCAGCGGATGCGATCCCGCGGTCGGCGTCGTCGCCGGGCTCGCTCGGTGGGGGAGCGGGGTTGGGGCGGCAGGGTTGGTTCACCAGCGAGTCACATGCTGGCAGCGGGGTCGGTGCGGTCGCGCCGGGCCGTGTCGAGACGACGAGTCGCGAGGGGGTGTCGGGGCCAACGTGCACGGTGTTTGTTGCCGGGGTCGGGTCGATGAGCAGCTGTCGGAACCCGGTCACGCTCGCGGGTGCCTCGACGTACATGCGCAGGGCGGATCCGGCGCGAAAGACGTGGTTGAACGGCCAGACCTCGACCCGGACCGGGGTGACCTCGCCGGGAACGAGTGGCTGGACGTCGGCCTCGGCGTGGGTCTGGAACGGACGGGTCGGCGTCGAGCGGCCCTCGTCCAGCGCGCGGTGGGAGGCGCGCAGCCAGCCACGCTGGACGTAGAGCTCCTGGCCGTCGGGTCGCACCTCGGTCACGGTCACCTGGAGGTCGGTGTTCCCCGCGGTCGACGACAGCCACAGGTCAGCGCTGGCCGGCCCGAACAGCTCGGTGTCCCGGTCGAACGGCACCGTGGTGAAGTTCACGGCTCCACCGTCCGGCACGGGCGCCTTGTACGTCACGGCCGGCTCGGGCCCGACGGTCCCGGCGGGTCCCACGTTCAGCTGGCACGCGGCGCAGGCGGTCGTCATGACGGTCGGGGACGGCAGGGGGGAGCGGTAGGTGAAGTCAGCCGCGTCAGCGGCGGGCCGGGACCTGAGGCTGCCGTCGGACTGGGCGTGCAGCGTGACCGTGCGGGTCGGCGGCGGCCAGACCTTGTGCTGGGTGACCCAGCCTGGTTCGTAGCCGAGGTCGAGCTCGTGCAGCAGGTGGATCTTCGGGGTCTGGTCCCACCCGTTGTCCTCGCCCAGCAGGTAGTGGCGGAAGAACGGCTCCATGAGGTCGTTGTAGTAGTCGGAGTAGAACCCCGAGGCGTGGCTGCCGTTGCCCAGGACGGCCCAGGTGTGTCGGCGATCGAGGACGTCGAGCTCGGCGGTGGCGCGCGCCCCGAGCTGCTCGTCCTGCCAGCTGGAGGTCCACAGGGTCGGCACGTCGATCGCCGCGATGTCCTCCGGCGGGAGGAAGCG
>CAZADJ010000565.1:0-1255 GCA_964483845.1 uncultured Actinomycetota bacterium
CGGGTTGGGGCGGCACGGGGCCATCTCCGTCGTTGGAACGTCTCGACGTAGCTTTGGCTATGCCTTCGACGCCCCGCCTAGGATCTGGCCCCGTGGCGTCCCCAACGCGGACCCCCCTACTCCTTCAACAGGCCTCTAGCAGCGGGACCCGTTTCGTTCGAGCCGCTACGAGTCCGTCCATGACCGAGCCGTTCCCGGAGAGTCCCACGCCCGCCACCCGACCCGATCCCCGGGCCGTGGCGGAGTCCGCGGGTCTCCATTACGTGACCGAGGAAATGCCCGGGATCACCCGCCTTCCCTGGGGACGGGGATTCACCTACCGGGACCCGGAGGGGAATACGATCCGGGACCGAAAGCTGCGACGCCGCTTCGAGGAGCTGGCCATTCCCCCGGCGTGGACCGACGTGTGGATCTGTCCCGACCCCCACGGCCACATCCAGGCCACAGGCCGTGACGAGCGGGGCCGAAAGCAGTACCGGTACCATCCCCTGTGGAGGGAGGTCCGGGACCGTTCCAAGTTCAGCCGAATGATCGTCTTCGGCCTGAACCTTCCGCGAATCCGGCGGCAGGTGGCGGCCGACCTGGCGGGGAGCGGCCTCTCCCGAGGGCGGGTGCTGGCGGCCGCCGTGCGCGTATTGGACACGGTGCCGATCCGGGTGGGCAACGAGCGGTACGCTCGGGATAACGAGTCGTACGGGCTCACGACCATGCGCGAGCGCCACGTGGAGGTGGAGGGAGACGTGATCCGGATCCGCTTTCGCGGAAAAGGGGGGAAGCACCACGCGCTCGGGCTCCGGGACACGACCCTCGCCCCCGTCCTCCGGGCGTGCATGGAGATGCCCGGCGCGGAGCTCTTCCGCTACGAGAACGGCGACGCCCGGGTGCGGAGCATCACCTCCGACGACGTGAACGAATACCTGCGCGAGGCCGGCGGCTACGACTTCACGGCCAAGGATTTCCGCACGTGGGCCGGCACGTTGCGCTTCGTGACCGTGGCCAGAGAGCTGGGACGGGCCGGCGACGCGCGCAGCCGCCGGAGCAAGCGCGTGCAGGCCGTCCGGATGGTCGCGGCAGACCTGAACAACACTCCGGCCACCTGCCGTACGTATTACATCCACCCCGCCGTCGTCACGAGCTACGAGGAAGGACGGCTCCTCGACCTCCTGGAGCCCATGGCGGCCTCCGTCGCGGCGACGGACACCGTGGAGGGGCTGAAGCCGGAGGAGCGGCTCGTCATGGCGCTCCTCCCCAGGCT
>CAZADJ010000566.1:0-1254 GCA_964483845.1 uncultured Actinomycetota bacterium
GAAGATCATCATCGATTGGGGCTTCGTGGCCGGAAGGCCGGAGCGCTAACGTCACCCCGGCTATAGCCAGCAGCAGCCCGAGTGCGCGCGGAAAAAGCGCGGGTCCAGTGCCGATACCTAAAGTCCGCCCGCCTTGGAGTGTTGCCGTTGCCGCTATCACGATCACGCCGATGACGAACGCGACGGTGCCCACTATCCGATCTTGGCGTAGGGTCTGTGTGGGTTCACCGTCGCGTCCTTCGGTCATCGAGCGACCCCTTGTGACCGAGACTCCGAATTAGTCTTCGCGCTCCGCAGCTCGCTGGACTGGCTCTTCGAGCTGGTCCAGGCTTCGACGCAGCAACTCGCGGGCGGTATCGGTGTCTTCGTAGCGGATGACAAGGCCCGCGTCCTCCATCTCCTGTTGGAACTCGTCACTCAGGACGGCCTCACGAATTGCGTCAGCCAAGATCTGCTTGATGTGATCCGGTGTATCCGACCTCACCGCCACTCCGGACCATCCGGGGACCGTAGGCGCTTCCAAGCCCAGCTCAGCAGCTGTCGGAACGTCCGGCGCAGCGGGATGCCGGTCGTCTGCATACACAACCAGACCCACTAGTTCTTCGGGCTGACGCGCGAGCATGCCCGCATTGGCGGACGACACATCGACAGCACCTCCGAGCAGATCAGGTAGAGCTGCCGTTGCGGACTCGTAGATGACGCCTTCAGCTTCAATACCTTCGTTTGCGAGCAACGCCCGCATCGTCAAGGTGTGGACGGACAATTCGCCACCGCCACTCCACACGAACTGACCAGGATTTTCTTCCGCGTCCTGCAAGAAATCACTCGCGTCGTTCCAGCCCCGGTCGCTTCTCGCTACAAGCATGACTGGATCCTCAGACACCCAGGCCAGCATCTCAAAATCCTCGAGTGGGTCGTACCCAGGGTCCTCTTCGGCTAGGGGTACCACCACCATAGGCGCCACCCAGGCTTGCAAAATCGTGTGCCCATCGGGATCGGCGGACTTCACGGCAAGCGTCCCAACTCGCCCGGACGCCCCCTCCCGATTCACCACGTTAACCCGAACACCCAGTATGTCTGACAACTGGCTGCCCATAGACTGTCCGATCAAAGTAGACGTGCCTCCTGGTCCCCACGGCACGACCAACTCGATAGGACGCGTCGGGAAATCTTCCTCGGAAGCATCCTCAGGTTCCGACTCCTCTGGCTCCGCTTCATCTGGCGCAGCTTCCGGCGCGGGCTCTGGACTTTCAT
>CAZADJ010000567.1:0-1252 GCA_964483845.1 uncultured Actinomycetota bacterium
GCGGTCCCCGTGGGGACCTCCGTAGCGTCCCGTGGACGGGAGTTGATTGCGACGCCGAGGGATCCGGCGATGGTCACCAGGGACATGGAACGGGAGCGGGGAGAGCCGAGCGGGTCGGCGGAGGCGGTCCCGGAGCGCCTACTGGCTCGCCTGCCGGTCTCCGAACGCCGGATGGACCCGGCTGGGATCCCCACGGTCGTGCTCGAGGGAGGCGAGGGCCCACCGCTGGTCCTGCTCCACGGCCCGGGCGAGTTCGCGCTGACCTGGATGCGGGTGATCCCCGAGCTCGTCGGGACCCACCGGGTGGTCGTCCCTGATCTCCCTGGTCACGGAGCGTCAGGGCTCGGCGACGCCGACCTCGGTCGCGATCGGGTCGTCGCGTGGCTCGGAGAGCTCATCGACCGGATCTGCCCGTCGCCACCGGTCGTGGTCGGACACCTGCTCGGCGGCGCCATCGCGGCCCGGTTCGCCGTCCAGCACGGCGATCGTCTCGATCGCCTGGTGCTGCTGGACTCGTTCGGCTTGGGTCGACTCCGTCCGGCGGCGAGCTTCGCCGTGGCGATGCTCGGCTTCGTCGTCCGGCCCACCGAGCGCTCGCAGGAGCGGCTGTTCCGCCGGTGCATGGCTGACCTCGACGGGGTCCGGTCGGAGATGGAGGGGGACCTCGAGCTCCTCGAGGCCTACGCCCTCGAGCTCGCGCAGGGACCGGACCTGAAGCGGGCGCTCCGCGCCCTCATGCCCGCCTTCGCCATGACCCCCATCCCACCGGAGGACCTCGAGCGCCTCGACGTGCCGACGACGCTCATCTGGGGCCGCGACGACCGGCAGGTCCGTCTCCGCACCGCGGAGGTGGCGAGCGACCGGTACGGCTGGCCCCTCCACGTCATCGACGACTGTGCCGACGACCCTGCCGTCGAGCAGCCGAGAGCCTTCCTGGAGGCGCTGTCCTCCGCGCTCGGTGCGCGTTGAACCCGGTGCCGTGTCGGCGCCACCGCTCCGAGGATCCGCGCTCAGCCCGGCGCACGCGCCGCACTGGGTAGGAATGACCACACACCTCCGAGGCGGAGTTTGGTTGTTCCTGCCGAAGCGACGGAGGAACGAGCTCCGTAGCGTCCTTGTCAAGGCCCCCGCGACCGCCGCTCCACTCGCGCAGGCGGGTGGGCTGATGGACGAGGCGCAGAGTCGACACCGAGAGGAGCGACGATGTTCTACCGGTTGGCCTACGCGATCGGCTTCCACCCCTGGGAGGACG
>CAZADJ010000568.1:0-1246 GCA_964483845.1 uncultured Actinomycetota bacterium
CCGACTCGAGCACGTGCTCGAGGTGGGTCGGGTCGGCGAGCTCGAACGAGAAGCGCAGCACCGCGACGCGGTCGCGACGGGTCGTGACCTGCGCGGACAGGATGTTGATGTGCAGATCGCCCAGGACCGCGGTGATGTCGCGGAGGAGGTGCTTGCGGTCGAGCGCCTCGACCTGGATCGAGACGAAGAAGCTCGCGGAGGTGTTCGCGTTCCAGCTGACCTCCACCAGCCGGTCCTCCTGGTGCTCGGCGAGGTCGTCGATGTTCGGACAGTCCACCCGGTGCACCGAGACGCCACGACCACGCGTGATGAACCCGACGATCGCGTCGCCCGGCACCGGCGTGCAGCAGCGGGCGAGTTTCGTGAGCAGGCCGTCCGTGCCCTTCACGCTGATCGCATCGCTGGGGTGCGGCTCCGCCTGAACCGGCCGCTCGTCGAGCAGCCGGGCGACGTCCTCCTCGGTGCTGTCGCTCTCGTCCAACCGGTTCGAGACGTGCTGGACGAAGGTCGACACCGAGACGTGGCCCTCGCCGACGGCCTTGAAGACCGCGTCGAGGTCCTTGTAGGACAGGTCCTCGGCCACACCCGCCAGCACCCCGGAGCCGGCGAGCCGCGGGTACGACCAGCCCTTCTTGCGCAGACCCCGGACCACCGCCTCCCGGCCACGCTCGATCGCATCCTCGCGGCGCTCCCGGTTGAAGTAGGCGCGGATCTTGCTCTTGGCCCGCGACGACGCGGCGATGTTCAACCAGTCGCGGGACGGGCCGGCGTCCGCGGCCTTGGAGGTGAGGATCTCGACCGTGTCGCCGTTGCTGAGCTCGTGCTCGAGCGGCACGAGGCGCTCGTTGACCTTCGCACCGACGCAGCGGTGACCGACCTCCGTGTGGACCGCGTACGCGAAGTCGATCGGCGTCGCGCCCGCCGGCAGGCCCTTCACGTCACCCGCCGGGGTGAACACGAACACCTCGTCGTCGTACAGGTCGATCTTCAGCGCGTCGAGGTAGTCGGTCGGCTCGTCGACGTCCTGCTGCCAGTCCAGCATCTGCTGCAGCCACTGCAGCTCGTCCTCCTGGGTGCGCTGCGTCTCCTTGTACTTCCAGTGGGCAGCGACGCCGTACTCGGCGGTGCGGTGCATCGCGTGGGTGCGGATCTGGATCTCCAGGGAGCGGCCCTTGGGGCCGACGACCGTGGTGTGCAGCGACTGGTAGAGGTTGAACTTCGGCATCGCGATGTAGTCCTTGAACCG
>CAZADJ010000569.1:0-1245 GCA_964483845.1 uncultured Actinomycetota bacterium
GTTGGTGAAGTTGATGTTGCGGTTGACCACGTAGGTCACCGTCTCGCCCCACCGCTCGGCCCGGACCTCGTCTGCGACCTGCGTGAGCGCCTCGAGCTCTACCCCGGTGGTCTCGAAGAGCAGCAGCGCCTCGTCGTCGTCGAGCACCTTGCCGGCCCGGGCCTTGCGCAGCGCCGCCGAGACCTCCGGCCGGATCCTCGAGCGGGCCGGGGCCTCCTCGGGCTGGCGGTTGCCGGCCACGACACCCTCGGCGATGAAGTGCACGTCGCCGTACACCGCCCGGGCGTGCTCGTCGTCAGCCGACCGCGCGTTGCGCCCATCCGCCGCCGACCCGCCGGCCTCGTCGCCGTCGATCACCGACCGCATCGCGTCGGTGAGCTGCCGCGGCGTGCCGACCTCCTCGGGGTCCTGCCACGGGTGGCCCTCCGGGCACACGCCCGGCCTCGCCAGACCATCGTCGGTCGCCAGCGCGGTGACCGGCGCGCGCATCCGCCCGGCCAGCCACGGATCCGGACGCGTCACGTACTCCGGGTAGGCCGTCAGGCGCTCGACCAGCGCGAAGCCCTCCTCGGCCGAACCGTCGGCGAGCGCGTCCAGCTGCGGCCACGGCGCCTCGGGGTTGACGTGATCCGGTGTGACCGGGCTCACCCCGCCCCAGTCGTCGATCCCGGCGGCCAGCAGCCGCGGGTAGACGTCCGGCGACAGGTTCGGCGGCGCCTGGACGTGCGCAGTCGGGCCCATCACGATGCGGGTCATCGCGATCGTCGCCAGCAGATCCTCGGTCGACGGCTCGGGAGCGTCGCGCATCGCGGTGTCGGGCTTCGCCCGGAAGTTCTGCACGATCACCTCCTGGAGGTGCCCGTAGCGGCGGTGCGCGTCGCGAAGCGCGAGCACCGTCTCGGCCCGCTCCAGGTAGGTCTCGCCGATCCCGATCAGCAACCCCGAGGTGAACGGGATCGACAGCCGACCCGCGTCCTCGATGACCCGCAGGCGGACCTCAGGGTCCTTCGTCGCCGCGTGCTGGTGCACCCCGCCCTTCTCGCCGAGCCGGGCCGAGGTGGACTCCAGCATCATCCCCATCGACGCCGAGACCTGCTTCAGCGTCGACATCTCCGACCAGGACATCACCCCCGGGTTCAGGTGCGGCAGCAACCCGGTCTCCTCGATCACCTGGATCGCCACCGCCCGCAGGTACTCCAACGTCGAGGCGTACCCGCGCGCCTCCAACCACTCGGCCGCCTTCGG
>CAZADJ010000570.1:0-1242 GCA_964483845.1 uncultured Actinomycetota bacterium
GCCGAGCTGCGCCGCGACGACCCCGAGGGCTACATCGACCGTGCGCGTGCCTCGATGGTCGAGCACTGTGCCGCGATGGTCGGTTTCCAGGAGGCCGGCTCGGAGGTGTTCGACTACGGCAACAGCCTGCGTGGAGAGGCGGAGAAGGGTGGGTTGAAGGAGGCGTTCAGCTACCCGGGCTTCGTCCCCGCCTACATCCGGCCGCTGTTCTGCGAAGGGATGGGGCCGTTCCGCTGGGTGGCCCTGTCGGGCGACCCCGGCGACATCGAGGCGACCGACGAGGCGATCCTGGAGGCCTTCCCCGACGATGACGTCCTCGGCCGGTGGATGACGCTCGCGCGCGACCGCGTGCGCTTCCAGGGCCTGCCGGCCCGCATCTGCTGGCTCGGGTACGGAGCGCGGGCGGAGGCGGGCCTCGCGTTCAACCGGCTCGTCGATGAGGGGCGGGTGTCCGCCCCCGTCGTGATCGGCCGCGACCACCTCGACGCCGGGTCCGTGGCCTCACCCCACCGCGAGACCGAGTCGATGGCCGACGGGTCCGACGCGGTCGCCGACTGGCCGATCCTCAACGCGCTGCTCAACACCGCGTCCGGTGCGGCGTGGGTCGCGGTGCACCACGGCGGCGGGGTCGGCATCGGGCGCTCCATCCACGCGGGCGCGCAGGTGGTCGCCGACGGCAGCGCCGACGCCTCCCGCCGACTCGAGCGGGTGCTGACCAACGATCCCGGCACCGGCGTCGCGCGACACGCCGACGCGGGCTACGAGCGCGCCCGGACGGTGGCCCGCGACCGCGGGATCCGCCTGCCGATGGACGGCTGAGGCGGCGCGGGACGGGCGATCAGTGGCGCTCGCCGACCCACGGGTCCCGCAACTCGGACAGCTCCAGCCGCCGGGCCAGGTCACGCGGCGAGACGATCCCGACGAGGCGCCCGTCCTCGATCACGAGCATGCGGCCGTCGACGGCGCCGGACAACGCTCCGCGCAGCACGTCGGTCACCTGGTCGTCGGGCGCTACCACGGGAACCTCGTCGCGTGACCGGGCGACGTCACGCACGCGGCGGACGTGGCGGTCCGCGGGCGGGACCTGCTTGACCTGGTTGAGGGTGATCAGGCCGGCGGGCCGCCCCCCGTCCACGACCGGGAACGAGGAGTAGCGGTGCCCGAACACGTAGTCGTCGATCAGCTCGGCGATCGTCAGGTCGCCGGTGACGACCGTCGGGTCCGGGGTCATGATCTCGCCGA
>CAZADJ010000571.1:0-1240 GCA_964483845.1 uncultured Actinomycetota bacterium
CGACGCGGTCGTCATCGGTCTCGGCTCGATGATCGGCGCGGGCGTGTTCGCGGCCGTCGGCCCGGCGTCGGCGGCGGCCGGCTCGTGGCTGCTCGTCGGGCTCGCGATCGCCGGCTCCGTCGCCTACTGCAACGCCACCTCGTCTGCGCAGCTCGCCGCGCTCTACCCGGAGTCCGGGGGTACCTACGTCTACGGGCGCGAGGAGCTCGGGCCCTTCTGGGGCTACCTCGCCGGGTGGGGCTTCGTCGTCGGCAAGACGGCGAGCCTCGCGGCGATGGCGCTGACCTTCGGGGCGTACGTGTTCCCCGGGTACGCCCGCCCGATCGGGATCGCGGCGGTCGTCGCGCTGACGGTGGTCAACTACCGGGGCGTGGGCAAGACCGCCCGTGCGACCACCGCGATCGTGGCGGTCGTCCTCGCCGCGCTGGCGGCGGTCGTCGTCGCGGTGCTGTTCGGCGGCTCGCTCGACGCGACCAACCTGCGGCTGGGGCTCGACACCCTCGGCCGGGAGGGGCGGGGCGGGCTCGGGGTGCTCGAGGCCGCGGGACTGCTGTTCTTCGCCTTCGCCGGCTACGCGCGCATCGCGACCCTCGGGGAGGAGGTCCGCGACCCGGGCACCACGATCCCACGGGCGATCCCGATCGCGCTCGGGATCGTGCTCGCCATCTACGCGGTCGTGATGGCCTCGGCGCTGCTGGCGGTCGGCTCCGAGGAGCTGGCCACGGCCGAGGCGCCGCTCGCTGCGGCGGTCGAGGCGGGTCGGCTCGCGGCGCTGTCGCCGATCGTGCGCGTCGGGGCGGCGGTCGCGTCGGCCGGGGTGTTGCTCTCGCTGCTCGCCGGGGTGAGCCGCACCTCGCTCGCGATGGCGCGCCGGCGTGAGCTGCCGACGTGGCTCGACGCGGTCCACCCCCGCCACCGTGTCCCGCACCGCGCAGAGGTGACCGTCGCGGCGATCGTCTGCCTCGTCGTGCTGGTCGCGGACCTGCGCGAGGCGATCGGGTTCAGCTCCTTCGCGGTGCTGACCTACTACGGGATCGCGAACGCCTCCGCGGTCGCGATGGACGACGAGCACCGTCGCTGGCCGCGGTGGCTCGCCGCGCTCGGCGTCGCCGGCTGCGCGCTGCTGGCCGTGAGCCTCCCGTTGATCGCGGTGGTCGGCGGCGCGCTGCTCCTCGCTGTCGGCGCGGTCGTCTGGTCCGCGCAGCGCGTCCTGCGCCGCTGACGCCGACACCGGGCCGCT
>CAZADJ010000572.1:0-1239 GCA_964483845.1 uncultured Actinomycetota bacterium
GGACGGCGACGGCGGCCGCAGCGACCGCAGCGGTGACCCCGAGGATGCTGGCGGCTGACACGGCGACGAGATACCGCTTGCCGCGACGCACGACGCCGGGCAGGGCACGGTCCGGGTCGAGGCTGGTGGCATCGAGTCCATCGGCCTGCTGCTGAAGACGGTCGATCAAGGTGTCCATCAGACTTCCTGGGTCGGTGCGGCGAACAGTGCGGAGCGGGTGTCGGCGGGCACGACCTCTCGGAGCCGGTCCAGCCCTCGCTTGCTGTGGGTCTTGACGCTTCCCTCAGAACACCCCATGACGCTGGCGACCCGGGCGACATCGAAGTCAGCGACGTAACGGAGGAACACCGCTTCGCGCTGTCGCTTCGGCAGCCGTTGGAGCGTGGTCACCAGCCAGTCATCGCTGCTGTGGCCCGCTGAGAGGTCGGCCGGCCGGGGAGCGTGAAGCCGCTCGAGCACGGATCCTCGGTTGCGCCGCTTGACGTGGTTGAGCGTCAAGTTCATCACCACGCGATGCAGCCAGGGGACGGCGTAGCCGCCGTCATCGAGCTTCTGCCAACGCCGGTAGGCGCGGGCGAACGCTTCCTGCGCCAGTTCCTCGGCTGTCTGCCGGTTGCGGCAGATGGCCCATGAGGAGGCCACCACGGAGGTGTAGTGGCTCCGGAACGCGTCCTCGAAGGTCATCGTCGCTCGCCTTGCGCGGTGCTGTGGGTGTCGGATGCTCGGGGGGCGCTTGTCAGGAACAACAATTTGCTCCCCCGTTTGGTTGACACGAATCTGCTGATGGGCGGATTCGTGTCCTGGAGCAGCCGCACGTGTCCCTTCACGATGCATCGGCACAACGCCCGGCAGGGTTGATGCGGGCTGGTGCCGGCACGCGCGCGGGCTTGTGGACCAGAAGGTCCCGCTACCGCTACCTCGCGTAGGGCGACGTGGAGAGACCGATCAGCCGATGACGCTCAGCGTGCCGTTCATCTGGCTGTGCAACGAGCAGACGTAGTTGTAGGTACCGGGGCCGGCCGAGACGGTCGCGGTGCGCGACCCCTCCGACTCGGAGAACACCCCGGTGTCGGCACCAGCGCCGCTGGAGGTGAAGCTGTGCGAGCCCTCCTCGATGACCAGGGTGATGGTGTCCCCGCTGCACACGTCCCCGATGAGGCTCGTGTCGAACGAGAAGTTCACCGCCGTCACCGTGATGTCGCGCCGGTCGCGCCCGTCGCACGGGTTCGCCGGCTCGGG
>CAZADJ010000573.1:0-1238 GCA_964483845.1 uncultured Actinomycetota bacterium
CCGAGCATGCGTGACCGTTCGGGCTCGTCCCGGACGATCCGGGCGACACCGTCCGCGCGGACCCACCACAGCCGTGACCAGTCCTCCTCGTAGTGGTCGACGAGCACGCTGGCGTCGGGGTGGGCCGCCAGGTTCCGGAGGCGTTGGAGCTCGCTGGTGGACTTGGGTTTGTGGTCGATTGCCGTGACGATCGTGTCGCCGTCGAGGGCGAACGTGATCGGCACCACATGCGGTCGCCCACCGGGCCGGACGGTCGCGAGCCGGGCGACCGGTGCCCGGGCGACGAGCTCTCGCAGCTGCCGGTCCACCTCGTCCCTCCGATCCGTGGGCGCTCTCGACGCGACGGTAGTAGCGTCCGGCACGGTTGAGCCTGCAAGCAGTCGGCAGCTGGAGAGTGCACCGTGGACGTGGGCATCGGCATCCCGAACACCGTGCCCAACGCGACCGGGTCCGACCTGCTGGAGTGGGCGCGCCGGGCCGAGCGGGCCGGCTTCTCGTCGCTGGCCAGCATCGGCGCCGTGTCGTACCCGGGGTTCGAGGAGCTCACGGTCTTCGCCGCGGCGGGAGCCGTGACCGAACGCATCCGGTTCCTGTCCAACGTGCTGATCGCCCCGGCCCGCAGCGCCGCGGAGCTGGCCAAGCAGGCGGCGACCGTGGACCAGCTCACGGGAGGTCGGCTCACGCTGGGACTGGCCCCGGGCTGGCGGCAGGCCGACTACGACCTCACGGGACGCGACTACGGCGCGCGCGGCGAACACTTCGACGCGCTGCTCCGGGACCTGCACACGGCCTGGGACGGACAGGCGCTGACGGACGACACGAGACCGCCGTCGCCACCACCCGTGCAGCAGCCGATCCCGATCCTGATCGGGGGGATGTCCGACGTGACCATTAGGCGGGTCATCGAGCACGGCACCGGATGGACTGCAGGTGGGATGCCGCCGGACACGGTGGCCGAGTTCGCCGAGCAGGTCCGGTCCGCCTGGCGCGATGCCGGCCGCGACGGCCAGCCCACGATCACCGCACTCGCGTACTTCTCGCTGGGAGACACCGAGCAGGAGTCGCGCCGCAACCTGCTCGACTACTACGAGCCGATGGGCAGCGACATCGCCCAGATGATCGCTGACAACGCGATGCGCTCGCCTGACGCGATCCGCGGCATGATCGACGCGTTCGCCGATGCAGGAGTGGACGAGTTCATCTGCGACCCGTCCGTTCCGGACCCGGACCAGGTCGAC
>CAZADJ010000574.1:0-1238 GCA_964483845.1 uncultured Actinomycetota bacterium
GGCTGTATTGCTGGGACACGTCTTGGGCGCGATTATTGAGCCAAATCTTCGCCGCGCTCTTCAAATGTCAGCCGGTGACTTCACCATATTCTTCACTCGACCCATCAGCCTTGCGTTGTTCGCACTTATCCTCTGGATCCTCTTCGGGAAAGTTGCGACCAGATGGGTCCGTGCTCATCTAGGCCGGAAGTTGACGAAAAAGCCAGAATCCTAGGAGATTGTCGATGACATTTGAAGAAAAGACCGCAATCGTCACAGCCGGCGGCGGAGCAATCGGTAGTGCGACATGCTTCGCCTTCGCTGAGCAGGGAGCGAATATAGTGATTGCGGACGTTAACATTCAGGCCGCAAGGGAGGTAGCTCAGTCCGTACGTGGGAATGGTACTCAAGCTCTAGCAGTGCCCTGTGACGTGACGAAGCTTGGTGATGTACGGCAACTAGCAGACCAGGCCGTCGCAGCGTTCGGCAGCATCGACGTGCTTGCCAATGTTGCGGGAGGAGCCCAAAACCGATCTATCGAAGATATGAGTGAGGAGGCATGGCATCATGTGTTGGACTTAAACTTGACCAGCGCTTTCATCACGACACAAGCGACATTGCAACATTTAAGAACGGCATCAGGTCGGATAATCAACCTTTCTTCGTTCGCTATTCAAGCCCCACCGTGGTTTCGGCAGGCGGGTATCGGAAGATGTAATTATGCTGCCGCGAACGCGGGCTTGGTCGGGCTAACAAGATCGTTAGCGGCAGAGCTAGCCTCGGATGATATAAATGTGAATGTGGTCGTTGCTGGACCTGTATGGACAGAGCGTACAGCCGAACCCTTTACCCAGCTCGAAGAGAATGAACGAGTTAAAACACCGCCGCTAACACTTATACCAAAGGGCCGATACGCGAAGCCAGAAGATGTCGCGAATGCTATTGTTTTTCTCGCGAGCCCGGGCGCTGAGTACATCACAGGCGAAGCGCTGTGGGTCACAGGGGGACTTTAGATATACAAACTTTTCTAGATCCATGATGGGAAGGAACGCACGTGCCATTCATCTTCGTTCAGATTCTCGAAGGACGCACCCTTGACCAGCGTCGAGAGTTCGCACGTGAAGTCACCGAGTCAGCCGTGCGTAACCTACAGGCGGACCCAGAGAAGGTTCGGATCCAATTTGTTGAATTCGGCCCGCAGGATCTAGCGCGGAATGGTCGGCTCATCATCGACGAGCGCGACACAGCATCTCCGAATA
>CAZADJ010000575.1:0-1236 GCA_964483845.1 uncultured Actinomycetota bacterium
CAACCGCCGTACGAGGCGCTCCGCCAACGCGATCGAGTAGTTCTGCCCGCGGTCGTGTGGATAGACCTGGAACATGCTCGCCGTCCACAGGTTCGGGATCGGCGTCGTGAAGGGCGGAATGTGGTCGCGGTAGTCGACCGTCACGATCGGCTGGGCGAACGGCGCGGCGAACACCCATGCATCGGTCAGCCAGGACGGCTCGAAGGCGGGGGTCAGCCGCGACAGATGCGGCAGGAACTCGTCGAGCACCTCGTCCTTCGAGGCGGACATGAGCGGATCGTCCATCGGACGGTAGTTGCCGAGATAGACGAGGTGCCGTCCGCCGTAGTCGGAGGCCGGCAGGTAGTTCGTATGCTCGACCAGGGCCATGAACGGGTAGCCCGGGTCGTTGACGTTCAGCCAGTAGACCGATGTCAGCGGCCGATCCAGCGCGAGCACGACGCAATGCGCGCCATACGCTCGGCCCCAGTCGTGCCGGTCACGCCACGACTGAGGCAGCTCGGGGACGAGGCGCGCCGTCAGGCGCGGGGCGAACGTGCTCACCACGCGGTCGAAGCGCTCGTCCCCGGCATCGGTCTCGACCAGCATGGCGTCGCCGTCGGTCCGCACGCTGTTGACGGACGTCCCGAGCCGAACCTCGCCGCCGCCGTGCCGAACCGCCTCGGCCAGGCGGTCGTAGAGCTGCTGGAAGCCGCCGCGCAGGTAGCCGAGTTGCTGGGTGCGGTCGTGGACGCGGGCCCAGAACCAGGGCATCGCGATCTCCTCGGCGGCGTCGCCGAACTTGCCGCGCAGCAGCGGCTCCCAGACGACGCCGTAGGCGCGTGCTCCCATCGAGCGCCGAAGCCAGCCGGCCGCAGTGTGCCCTTCCAGCAGCCGCGAATTCGGCATCACCTTGAGCGTGGCCAGGACGGCGCCCATCCGGACCCGGTCCGCGACCGGCAGGGGGCCGAACCGCAGCAAGGAGCCCGGCGAGTCCAGCTCGTGCACTTGTCCGTCGCGCAGCGTTGCGGTGACGGGCGTGTGCCACTCCAGCCGCTCCTCCAGCCCGAGCTCGCGGATGAGGCCGATGGCGTGCGTATCGGATCGGAAGATGTGGTGATAGAACTTCTCGAGCCACAGCCCCGGCGTCACCTCGAACCCGGCCGCGAGACCGCCCGGGAGGGGCTCACGCTCGACGACGACGACGCGCTCGCCCCGCTCCACGAGGCGCAGGGCGGCGGTCAGTCCCAGCGCGCC
>CAZADJ010000576.1:0-1232 GCA_964483845.1 uncultured Actinomycetota bacterium
GGCCGCCGCTTCGAGGCCCTGGCGGCCCGTCACCTCGAGGCCCGGGGATGGCGGGTGCTGGCCCGAAACTGGAGGGACGGTCCCAGGGAGCTGGACCTGGTGGTTGCCCGGAGGGATGTGGTGGCCTTCGTCGAGGTGAAGGCACGCCGAAGCACGGAATTCGGCCACCCCCTGGAGACGATCACATGGCGGAAGCGGCGGGAGGTCACGACGGCGGCCCGGGCGTGGCTGCGGGGACATCCCCAGCCCGGCCGGCTGCTGCGCTTCGATGCCGTGGCGGTCGTGGCCGAGCCCGGGCGCCAGCCTGTCGTGGAGCACGTGCCCGACGCGTGGCGGATCGAGTACTGAGAGGGTCTCGCCCCCGGTTGACCTCCCCCCGTCCAACCGGTAGCTTTCAGTCGTGCCCCAGGTCCTTAGGACAAGAGCCCACGAAACCCGTCAGGACCCCGCCGGTAGCAGCGGTAAGTGTGGTGATTGTTGCTGAGGGTAGCCTGGGGCATCTTATTGGTACCGGGCTGCTGAGAGCACCCCGCCGCAGGCGAGTGGTCGCGCAGCGGCGTGGTCGGGCGGACGCGGTAGTCCCACCTCGGCGTCGCGCGCGATACCGCTCCTGAGCAGCCCCACACCGGGCTGCTTTCCTTGTTTTTCGGAGTCGCTCGGCTCGGACGGCGTCCCCACGGATGCCGCGCCCCTCGTCCTCCATCACCGGAACAAGAGCTCGTGGCGCACCAGGCCCTGGCCCGCAAATACCGCCCCCGCCGCTTCGCCGAGGTCTCCACGCAGGAGCACGTCTCGGAGACCCTCCGCCGCTCCGTGGCCTCCGGCCGCGTGGCCCACGCCTATCTCTTCTGCGGCCCCCGCGGGGTGGGAAAGACGACTCTGGCACGCGTGCTGGCCATGGCCCTCAACTGTCCCGACCGCAGCGGGGAGGGCGAGCCCTGCGGCACGTGTGAGAGCTGCACGCGGATCTGGAGCGGGCACACGGCGCTGGACGTGGTGGAGATCGACGCCGCGTCCAACCGTGGAGTGGACGACGCTCGGGACCTCCGGGAGCGGGCCATGTACGCGCCCTCCGAGGAGGAGCGCTACAAGATCTACATCGTCGACGAGGCCCACATGCTCACGCGGGAGGCGTGGAACGCCCTCCTCAAGATCCTCGAGGAGCCGCCTCCCCGGGTGATCTTCGTCTTCGCCACCACCGAGCCCCAGAAGATCCAGCAGTCGGCGGCCCC
>CAZADJ010000577.1:0-1232 GCA_964483845.1 uncultured Actinomycetota bacterium
AGCGGCTCGGGGATGTCGTCGGGGTCCTCGGCCCACAGGCCCTGCCCCTCGCAGGTCGCCCCACTGGCGTTCTGCTCCCCGTCGGGGCACTCGCCGCTTTCCTGGAGGACTAGGCGGACTTCGTCATTGGTGAGGGAGGGGTCGACGGCGAGCACGAGCGCGGCGACCCCGGCGACGTGGGGCGCGGCCATGCTGGTGCCGCTCGCGGTCCCGTAGTTGTCGTCGGGCTCGGTGGAGAGGATCTGCACCCCAGGTGTCATCACGTCGACGATCGCGCCGAAGTTGCTGAAGAAGGCGAACTCGTCGTCGCACTGGGTCTTCGGCCCGCCCGGCCCGATGAAGGTGAGGCATCCGGCGTCACCGCCCGGCTCACCATCGAAGTCGCCGAGCGCGGAGACGGTGATCGGCTCGGGGTAGCCGGCCGGGGAGTAGTTCGAGGCATCGTCGCTGTCGTTGCCGGCGGCCACGGTGTAGGTGGTCCCGGCCGTGATCGAGGTGCAGATCGCCTCGCGCAGCCCCCCGTCGGTGCAGGTGTCGTCCTCCTCGCGCGGCCCGCCGAGGCTCATGTTCGCCACCGCGATGTCGGTCGCCGGGTCGCCGTCGCTGTTGAGGGCGGTGACGTGATCGACCCCGCAGATCACCTGTTCCCACGTGCCGCTGCCCTGGTCGTCGAGCACCTTCACCGGGACCAGGGTGGCGGCGGCCGCGACGCCGACGACGCCGAGGTCGTTGTCCACCGCGGCGACGGTCCCGGCGACGTGGGTGCCGTGGCCCTGGCCGTCGTCGGGGTCGGCGGTGTCGTCGATGCAGTTCTTCCACAGCGCCGGGTCGGAGATCCTGTCGGCGAGGTCGACGTGGTCGAGGTCGATGCCGGTGTCGAGGATCGCGACCTTGACGCCGTCGCCGACGTGGCCCTGGTCGTGGGCGCTCTCGATGCCGGCGTCGGGGTGGCGCGCGCGGATGCGCTGCACCCCGGTCGGCAGCTCCTGCGCGATCGCCTCGACGCTCCGGTCGGCGACGACCGTGCGCACCCGGGGATCGCGCGCCAAGTTCTCCGCCGACTGGTCCGAGCCCTGGTAGGAGAAGCCGTTCAGGGCGTGTTCGAAGACGCGGCGCTCCTGGCCGCCGTGCTGACGGGTCAGCCGCCGCGACTCGGCGCGCGGATCGTGCTGGTCGTGGACGGTGACGATCCAGCGGTCGGGGATGCGGTTCTCGGCGTCCATGCCCTTCGG
>CAZADJ010000578.1:0-1217 GCA_964483845.1 uncultured Actinomycetota bacterium
CGAGCAGCCCGACCGAGCAGACCGATCGAGTACCGAGTGGAGCCCGAGATGAAGCCGATCGTCGAACGGCGCGAGTCGCTCAGCCACGACGAGATCGCCCGCTACAGCCGCCACCTCATCATCCCGGAGATCGGGATGGAGGGCCAGGAGCGGCTGAAGGCCGCGCGGGTGCTGATCGTGGGCACCGGCGGGCTCGGCTCCCCGCTCGCGCTGTACCTGGCGGCGGCCGGGGTCGGCACCATCGGGCTGGTCGACGCCGACGTCGTGGACCGCTCGAACCTCCACCGCCAGATCATCCACGGAGAGTCCGACATCGGCCGGCGCAAGGTGGAGTCCGCGCAGGAATCCATCGCCGAGATCAACCCGCACGTCGACGTGCGTCCGCACGAGACCTACCTCACCTCCGAGAACGCGATGGAGGTCATCGCCGACTACGACCTGGTGGTGGACGGCACCGACAACTTCCCGACCCGCTACCTCGTCAACGACGCGTGCGTGCTGCTCGGCAAGCCGAACGTCTACGGCTCCATCTTCCGCTTCGAGGGGCAGGTCGCGGTGTTCTACGCCGAGGAGGGTCCCTGCTACCGGTGCATGTTCCCGGAACCGCCGCCGCCCGGGATGGTCCCCAACTGCGCCGAGGGTGGCGTGTTCGGGCTGCTCTGCGGGACGATCGGAGCCGCGCAGGGCACCGAGGCGCTGAAGCTGATCACCGGTATCGGCGAGCCGCTCGCCGGCCAGCTGTCGCTGTACGACGCGCTCGACGCGCGGTGGACGACGGTGAAGGTCGGCAAGGACCCCGACTGCCCGGTCTGCGGGGAGGACCCGACGGTCACCGAGCTGATCGACTACGAGGAGTTCTGCGGGGTGCCGGCCCACGACCGCGAGGAGGTGGTCGAGACGCTCGCGGACCTCGAGCTGCTCCCCGACGAGTACGAGGAGCGCAAGGACGAGGTGGTGCTGCTCGACGTCCGCGAGCCACACGAGTTCGAGATCTCGCGCATCCCGGGGTCGGTGCTGATCCCGCTCGGCCAGCTCCCCGAGCGGCTGCGCGAGCTCGACCAGAACGCCGCCTACGTCGTCCACTGCAAGACCGGGCCGCGCTCGCTCCAGGCCACCCAGCTGCTCCGCGACGCGGGCTTCAAGGCGTGGAACCTCCGCGGCGGCATCAACGCCTACGCGCGGCAGGTCGACGACAGCATCCCGGTCTACTGACCGCG
>CAZADJ010000579.1:0-1213 GCA_964483845.1 uncultured Actinomycetota bacterium
AGCGTCCAGCCGGGGTTGTGGGCGACCTCCCACGGGTGGCCGTCGGGGTCGACGAACACGCCCGAGTAGCCGCCCCAGAAGGTCTCGCCGGGCTCACGCGCGATGCGGGCACCGGCTGCGCGCGCCTCCCCGATGACGTCGTCGACCTCGTCGGACGAGGCGACGAGGTGCGCGACGGTGATCCCGCCCCAGCCCCCCGGGTCGTCGACGCCGGAGTCGGCGGCGAGCTGGTCGCGGCCCCAGAGCCCGACGATGATGCCGCCGGCTTGGAAGAAGACGACGTCGCCGTCGGCGATGCCGCTCCAGCCCATGGCCTCGTAGAACGCGTGCGATCGCTCGACGTCGGCGACGCCGAGGGTGATCAGGCTGATCCGCTGTTCCATGGGTCCCTCCCGGGGGTGGCGTGCGACGGGCTCACTGGGTCGCTTCGACGGCGAGCTCGCGGAGCCGGTCCACCAGGGACACGTCCCCGGAGATCGCGAGCGGGGCGTCGCTGCCGCGACCCCACAGCCACAGGTCGAGGTCCCAGGCCTGCCCCTCGACGGTGGTGTCGGTCGGCCGCTCGTCGACGACCCGGGCGGCGTCGAGGTCGTAGAGGCGGCCGCTGTCCGGGCCCCGCCCGGTGAAGCGCCCGAACTCGAGGTTCCAGCGGCCGTCCGCGTCGCTCGCGACGATGGTGAGCGCGTCGCCGTCGGGGGTGAAGGTCGCCCATGGCGGCAGCCCGTCGATCATCACCCGCACGATCTCGTCCATGCCGTCAGCGGCGAGCGTCGGGTCGGTGTCGGTGACGCGCTCCCCGGCGACCTGCTCGGCGTCCACCCGGTGGATCAGCGCCTCGTGCGCCTGGCGCCGAGCGACCCACCCCACCGTCTCGCCGTCCGGGTGCCACGTCCAGCACGTGTCGTCCGGGTCGCGCTCGCGCAGCGCCGAGACGAGCGCGGCGGAGCGCTCGGCGAACAGCTCGAGGAGGTCCTCGTCCGGCGGCCGCTCCGGCCGATCGTGGTCCTCGGGATCCTCGAGGAGCCGGTCGACGATGTCGCCCCAGAACCCCTGGACCTCGGTCAGGTGCCAGGCGAGGTCGGCGCCGTCCCAGTCCGGGCACGAGGGGACCTGCTCATCGAGATCCGCGTCACGCAGCACCTCGAGGAAGCGTGCGGACTCGGTCTCGATGACGTCGACGAGGTCAGCGGTCTCCACACCCGGAGCATAGGCG
>CAZADJ010000580.1:0-1213 GCA_964483845.1 uncultured Actinomycetota bacterium
CGCTTGCCGTCGCGCATGATGCGGTTGGTCAGCTGCGTGACGAGCTCGGAGTCGTACTTCGCGTCCGACCTCGTCCCGCGCTTCTCGACGGGTCCCTTCCGTGGCATGGGCTACGCCTCCTTCTTCACGCCGTAGCGCGACCGGCTCTGCTTGCGGTCCACCACGGGGCTGGCGTCGAGCGCGCCTCGGATGACCTTGTAACGCACACCGGGGAGGTCCTTCACACGGCCTCCACGCACGAGCACGATCGAGTGCTCCTGGAGGTTGTGTCCCTCGCCGGGGATGTAGGCGGTGACCTCGATCCCGCTGGTCAGACGCACACGGCACACCTTGCGCAGCGCGGAGTTCGGCTTCTTCGGCGTCGTCGTGTAGACGCGCGTGCAGACCCCGCGACGCTGGGGGGACCCCTTCAGCGCCGGGGACTTCTGCTTCTCCGGCTTGTCCTTGCGGCCCTTGCGCACCAACTGCTGGATCGTGGGCATCCGTCTGGCTCCTGTCTCCTCGCACCCCTCGCGTCGGCGAGGGGCAGCGCCCGGCCATCTGCCTGTTCGTCCGACCCACGGGGTCGGGCGTTCCGCTCCTCGACCGTCGCGCTCACCAGGCAGGCGAGCGGCGGCTCGCGGGGTCGTGGGTTTCGGCACCGGCCGCGGTCACGCGACGGTCGGTCGATCGTCGACGTCCGTGGATCGTCGTCTGCCGGGTGCGCGGTCGCCGGTGCCCGGACGCGCAGCCGCCGGGCACGTGCCCGGCGGACGACAAGACGGTACCGAGGGTCGCGGGAACGGTCAACCTCGACGACCGTCCGGACCGCCAAGTATAGGGGTGCTCACCCATGTACCGAGACGCTCGCTGCTCGTATCGTCATCTCGACCTCGCAGCCCAGCTATCCCGGGCGGGTGAGGCGACACGGGCCGACCGGCGGAACGGACGGACCCGAGACACCGACAGGAGGACGAGCGATGCCGAGGTACATGGACGTGCACCACGTCGACGGCGGGGTTTCGGTGACGGACGTGGCCGAAGCCCACAAGAAGGACCTGGAGACCCAGGACAAGTACGACGTGAGCTACGAGCGCTACTGGGTGAACGAGGAGCAGGGCAAGATCTTCTGCCTCGTCGAGGCACCCGACGCGGAGACCGCCCACAAGGTCCACCGCGAGGCGCACGGGCTCGTCGCCGACGAGATCTACGAGGTCAGCGAGCACACCTGATC
>CAZADJ010000581.1:0-1210 GCA_964483845.1 uncultured Actinomycetota bacterium
GCGGGACCAGCGACCGCCGCGACCCGGGTCCCCGGAGCGACCGAGGTGTACGCTCAACGGGATCCCCAGCGAGAAGGTCCATGGACGCAGGCTCGCACGAGACGATGGTCGGCGCGGCTGACCGCGGGTGCCTCGTCATCTGCGACGTCACCGGGTACAGCGACTACCTCCACAGCGTCGAGCTCGAGCACGCCCAGGACGTCCTCGCCGACCTCACCGAGACGGTGGTCGAACGGCTCCGGCCGACCTTCCGACTGAGCAAGCTCGAGGGCGACGCCGCGTTCGCCTACGCGCTCAAGGCGGAGGTCGAGGCCTCGATGCTGCTCGACACGATAGAGGCGACCTACTACGCGTTCCGCCAGCGCGTGCGCGACATCGACCACGCCACCTCGTGCGACTGCGCAGCGTGCACCCTCATCCCGCAGCTCGACCTGAAGATCGTGTCGCACTTCGGCCAGTTCACCCGCCGGGAGATCGCCGGCAACGAGGAGCTCACCGGCCCCGACGTCATCCTCGTCCACCGGCTGCTGAAGAACTCCGTCCGCGAGCAGCTCGACGTCTCCGGGTACGCGATGCACACCGACGCGTGCGTGCGGGCGCTCGCGGTCGAGCCCGAGACCCTCGGTCTGATCGAGCACCGCGAGCGCTACGACGACATCGGCGAGGTGGTGTGCTACGTGGACGACCTCGACGAGCGGTGGCGCTACGAGAGCGAGCGGCGCCGGGTGTTCATCGTCGGCTCGGAGGCGGAGTTCGAGATGAGCGTCGAGCTGCCCGTCCCGGTCCCGACGGCGTGGGACTGGGTCACGAACCCGGAGAAGCGGCCGCTGTGGGAGTCCGCGGACCGCGTCGACGAGGCCGCGAGCGGGGGTCGCCGCGGCGTGGGCACGACGAACCACTGTGTCCACGGCAAGGACACGTTCATCCAGCGGATCCTCGACTGGCGTCCGTTCCACTACTACACGATCGAGACCGACGTGCCCGTCATCGGACCGTGGGCGGCGACGCTCGAGTTCGAGGAGATCGACGGCGGCACCCGCGTCCACATGCGCGCCGAGCGCATCGAGGGGTTGAAGGGCCGTCTCATGTGGGCCGTGATGCGCCGCAAGTTCATGGCCGACGGGCAACGTGACTGGGAGCGGCTCCGCTCCATCCTCGAGGAGGAGAACGTCACCGCGGGCGTCTGATCCCGGCGCGCGTCAGCGGCCCG
>CAZADJ010000582.1:0-1209 GCA_964483845.1 uncultured Actinomycetota bacterium
TCGACGTCGAGCAGATCGCTCCCTACTACGGCGACGGCGACGAGCTGCACCTCGCATTCAACTTCTCCCCGCTCGCCCTGCCGTGGGACGCGGAGGACTGGGAGCTGGAGATCCGCCGCACGCTCGAGGCGATCGGTGGACGGGGCGGGTGGCCGACCTGGGTGCTGTCGAACCACGACGTCTCGCGGCACCGCACCCGGCTGGGCGGCTCGGAGGCGCGCGCCCGGGCGGCGGCCGTGCTGCTGCTCACGCTGCCCGGGACGCCGTTCGTGTACATGGGTGAGGAGCTCGGGCTCGAGGACGCCGAGATCCCCGACGAGCGCCGCCGGGACCCCGCCGGCCGCGACGCGTGCCGCGCACCGATCCCCTGGACGTCCGATCCCGGGCACGGGTGGCAGGACCCGTGGCTGCCACCGCCACCGGAGCCGGCGGCCAGGTCCGTGGAGGCGCAGCGCGCGGACCCGGGGTCCGTGGCGCACCTCTACCGCGATCTGCTCCGCGCTCGGCACGGATCACCGGCGCTGCGGACCGGCGAGTGGGAGCCCCAGGACGCCCCCGAGGGAGTGCTCGTCTACGAACGTCGCGCCGCCGGCGACCGGCGCGTCGTCGCGGTGAACTTCACCGACCAGCCGCGCCAGGTCGACCTGCCGGGGACGGTCGAGGTCGCCTCCGACCGCGGCGGGGAGGGCGAGCCGTACACCGGGCAGCTCGGGCCCGACCGGGCGGTCGTCCTGCGCTGACCGAGCGGGGTCCGCCGCGCGGGTGATCACCGGGCGTAGAGCGCCTCGATCTCGTCGCGGTACTTGTCGTGGATCACCCGGCGCTTCAGCTTCATCGTCGGGGTGAGCTCCTCGGACTCCGGCGTCCACTCGGTCGGCAGCACCTCGAAACTCTTCACCTGCTCGACCCGGGCGAGCTTGGAGTTGGCCGCCTCGACCGCCTGCTGCGCCTCGGCGAGGACCCGCGGGTGCTCGGCGAGCGAGGCCACGTCGGTCGGCAGGCCCTGCTGCTCCGCCCAGACCGGAGCCGCCTCCTCGTCCAGCACCAGCAGCGCGACGACGTAGGGCTTCTCGTCGCCGTAGGCCAGCGCCTGCCCGATCAGCGGGTGCTCCTTCAGCAGCGCCTCGATGTTCGCCGGGGAGAGGTTCTTGCCGCCGGCGGTGATGATCAGCTCCTTCTTGCGGTCGACGATCTTGAGGTAGCCGTCCT
>CAZADJ010000583.1:0-1209 GCA_964483845.1 uncultured Actinomycetota bacterium
GTCACCTACCCGGGTCGGCGCAAGCGGCTGCTCGCCGCCGGCACGGCGGTCGCGGACGACGAGGTCCGCCTGCTCCGCAAGGTGCTGATCGACGGGCTGGACCCGGAGACCGACGAGCCGACCGAGAACGAGCCCGAGCCCGACGACCGGGTGGTCAAGGTGCGCTCGCCGCTGACGTGCGAGACCGAGATCGGCGTCTGCCAGCTCTGCTACGGCCGGTCGCTGGCCGCCGGGCACGTCGTCGACGTCGGCGAGGCGGTCGGGATCGTCGCCGCGCAGTCCATCGGCGAGCCCGGCACCCAGCTGACCATGCGGACGTTCCACACCGGTGGTGTCGCCGGGCACGAGGACATCACCCAGGGGCTGCCGCGTGTCGTCGAGCTGTTCGAGGCACGCACCCCGAAGGGCAAGACCGAGATCGCCCGCGTCGCCGGCACCGTCGAGGTGGAGGAGGAGGAGGGCGAGCTCGTCATCCGCATCAAGGGCTCACGCGACGAGGTGGACGAGCACAAGGTCTCCCGTCGCGCCCGCCTGCGCGTCGAGGACGGCGACGAGGTCCAGATCGGTGACCAGCTCTTCGAGGGCGTCATCGACCCGCACGAGCTCCTCGAGGTGCTCGGGGCGCGGGAGGCGCAGCTCCACCTCGTCCGCGAGGTCCAGGATGTCTACCGCTCGCAGGGTGTGCCGATCCACGACAAGCACGTCGAGATCATCGTGCGGCAGATGTTCCGCCGCATCCACATCGTCGAGCCGGGCGACACCGGGTTCCTGCCGGGCGAGAGCGTCGACCGCTGGTCCTTCCAGCGCGAGAACGCCGAGGCGGTCGAGGAGGGCGGCGAGCCCGCGACCGGCCGCCAGCTGCTGATGGGGATCACCAAGGCGTCGCTGGCGACGGACTCGTGGCTCTCGGCCGCGTCGTTCCAGGAGACGACCCGCGTGCTCACCGAGTCCGCGATCGAGTCCCGTGAGGACTCGCTGGTCGGCCTGAAGGAGAACGTCATCATCGGGAAGCTCATCCCGGCCGGCACCGGCCTGCGGCGCTACCGCAGCGTGATGGTCGGTCACACCGAGCTGCCCGAGCAGGCGCTCCCCGCCGACATCGCCGAGTTCCTCGCATCGACCGAGTCCTACGAGGGCGACGGGTCCTGGGACTTCGGTGAGGGCTGGACCGGCTACGAGGAGGCCGAGAGCTCCTGACGCGCCTCGACG
>CAZADJ010000584.1:0-1206 GCA_964483845.1 uncultured Actinomycetota bacterium
GTCAGGCCGGAGCATGTCTACCAGGTCAATATCGATGGGCTGCCCACCAGCTTTCCGCCGCTCGCTTCTCTGGACATCACACCAAACAACCTCCCGGTGCAGCTCACCGAATTGATGGGTCGGGCTAACGACCTCGAGGTCGCGACGGAGAACCTGAAGACCACCAGGTTGGTCACGATTTTGGCTCCCGGTGGAGCCGGCAAGACCCGGCTGGCCATCCAGCTGGCTGCCGAGGTGTCCAGCGGTTATCCCGACGGTGTCTTCTTTGTCGACTTGTCACCCCTCGAATCCGCCGACGAAATGATCCAGGCCATAGGCGAGTCTCTATCCATCGCCCTCTCAACCGAAGAGGATCCGAAGGTCCAGCTCATGTCGTACCTGGCTCGAAAACGCCAGCTCCTGGTGCTCGACAACTTCGAGCACGTCGTTTCGGGTGCCGACCTCGTCACCGAGATCCTTACCAACGCCCAAGGGGTGACGATCGTGGTCACGTCCCGCACCAAGCTGAACGTTGTGGGCGAGTTGGTGCAGCCCCTCCCCGGACTGGACACCAAGTGGGAGGGCGCCGAAGACGCATTCGCGACCAGCGGCGTCCAGTTGTTCGTCGACGCAGCAAGACGGGCAGACAGCGGCTTCACGCTTACCGCGGACGATCTCGAGCCGCTGGGCCAAATCTTGGAGACCGTCGGTGGAATGCCTCTTGGCATCGAGCTGGCCGCGGCATGGGTCGACGTCCTCACTGTTGCCGAGATCGACGCGGAGATCAGTAAGAGCCTTGATTTCCTCGAGAGCGAGGCTCACGGGATTCCCGACCGACACCGCAGCGTTCGTGCTGTGTTCGACTATTCGTGGGCGATGCTGAGCCTCGAGGAGAGGCAGATGTTCTCGGCTCTGTCGCTCTTTCGGGGAGGATTCACGAGGGAGGCTGCCGAGAGTGTGGCCGGGGCCTCGATACGCAACCTCGCCAACCTGACCAACAAGTCGCTATTGGTCTTCGACAGAGAGGCCGGCCGCTATTCGGTCCACGAGCTTCTACGCCAGTACGCCGAAGCCGAACTGGCGAGGGGCGACGGGAGCGTCGAGGTGATCGCGGCAAGGCACACCACGTATTTTGCCTCTTTGGCGGCCCGGGCCGCAGAGGCGATCGCCACTTCCCAGAAGGAGACACTCCAGATCCTCGAAGATGATCTTGACAATGTTCGGGTG
>CAZADJ010000585.1:0-1202 GCA_964483845.1 uncultured Actinomycetota bacterium
TGACGTCGTCCGGTCTGGAGCGGACCGCGCCGGCGCCCCCCGAGGACGGCCGCCCGGCCTGACCGGGATGAGGCCCGTGGGCGTCAGCGTCAGAAGATGATGCCGATCGCCACCGCCTCCCGATCGCCGAGGGTGCCGCCCACGCGGATCCCCCAGCCGGGCGAGAAGAAGAAATCGACGCCCAGGTCCACGGCGACGTCGAGGTCCAGGTCGCTGTCGTCGCCCTCGCCGCCGTTGAACAGCGCGTCCAGGACGATCCGGGGCGACCCGTAGGGCATGAAGCGGACCCCCTCGGCGTCGATCGTGCCGCCGACCGAGAGCCCGAACGGCACACTGACCAGGACCGCGTCGCCGACGCCCAGCCCCACTCCGGCCAGCCACGCCAGGTCGAGAGGGAAGCCGGCGGCCCCGATCAACCCCGTGAACTCCGCCCCTCCGAACACGGCGATGTCGTCGTCCGGGTTGTCTTCGGCCACGCCGACCCGGAACCCGATGTTGGCCGGCCCTCCGCCGGACCGCCACGTGAGCATTCCGCCCAGGTCTCCGCCCGCGGGCTCGACCAGGTACAGCCCGAGGCCGGCCGGCGGTCGGGGCGGCAGAAGCATCGGCGAGTCCCACGCCACCTGGGCCCGCGCTTCCGCCGCGAAGGTGAGCAGCACGAGGCCGACCCCGAAGATCCATCCCGCACGTCGCATTCGTCCCTCCTGTCGCTGTTCGACTCCCGTCCCCCTATCCGGCCGCCCGAGGGGGCCGGACGCTGCAGGATTCGCTCCAGACGGCCGCCTCGACCGATCGAGCGGCGGCTGACGCGTCCCGGGTTCCGCTCTCCCGGTCAGCGGACCTTTTTCAGGTTGATTCCAGCGGGGGGCCTGCCGTTGGCCTGATACGAGATCACGACCTCCTGGCGCTCCCGGATCCGGACCTTCTCCGTCCCACCTTCCTTCCCGACCCGGATCTCCCGCCCGTCGGCCAGGGTCAGGGTGCCGCCGGAGGGACCCGGCTCCACCTCGAAGACGTAGGTTCCGGGCTCCACCTCGTGGATCTGCTTCATCCGTGCCTGGTCGTCCATGTCTCCAGCCTCCATGATCGTTGGGGGGATGCGCCTTACCGGCATGCAAAGTCGGTACCCACGGCAAGCCGTCACCTCCCGAACTCGTACGCCACCGGCGGCTCCGCTCCCAGGAGATGCCGCACGAAGTAGT
>CAZADJ010000586.1:0-1200 GCA_964483845.1 uncultured Actinomycetota bacterium
GTAACGCACGCGACGACACACCGGCAGGCTCCGGAATCGCCGGGCCGGACGGGACGGAACGGGACGGGACGGGACGGGACGGGAGGGGACGGGACGGGAGGGGACGCGGAAGGGGAGCTGGTCCCGACCTGGTGGGACCATCGGACCCGACAGCTCGCCCGATGGTCCCCGGTGAGCCGGACGCCCGGGGGGCCTTCCTGCCCGCCCGAGGCGGGCGCTCCGGCCCCCGACGGGGCGGCGGCCGAGGGGTTCACTCCGAAGCGGTGAGACACCCCGTCCGAGGAGACCCACCATGGGTGACCAACTGCAACCGATCGTCGAGGAATCGCCGCTGGCCCGGCGCGCATTCGCCGGAACCGAGGGGTGGCCGATCGTCTGGCTCGTCGCACGTCTGTGGCTCGGTTTCGGCTGGCTGCAGGCCGGCTGGGGCAAGGCGACCGGCGAGGGCTGGCTGGACGGCGGCGCGGCGCTGCGTGGCTTCGCCTCCGGCGCGGTCGAGCGCTCGCAGGGCGAGCACCCCGCGGTCGCCTACGACTGGTACGTGGTGGTGCTCGAGTTCATCCGCGACAGCGCACACCCGTGGCTGGCACCGATCGTCGCGGTCGGGCAGGTCGTGATCGGGATCGCGCTGATCCTCGGCGCGTTCGTCGGCATCGCCGCGCTGCTCGGGCTGGTCCTGAACTTCAGCTTCGTGCTCGCCGGCTCAGCCGGGGTCAACCCGGTCTTCATGATCGTCGGCCTGTTCCTGCTGCTGGCGTGGCGCAACGCCGGCTACCTCGGCCTCGACCGCTGGCTGCTACCGGCCGTGGGGACGCCGTGGGTGCGCCCGCCGGACGACCCCCCGGCGCCGACACCGACCCTCCGCGATCGCGAGAAGGTGTCCGTCTGACGATCCGCGGGCCCGGGGCCGCGGCGCATCGCCCCGGCCCCACCCCCGCCCAGAGGAGGTTCCACATGCCGACCCTGACGGTCTTCCAACCGGTCGACGGTGCGCACGACGCGATCGACCTGGCTGCCGACCCGTCCAGCTGGCTGCCGGTCGACAGCCGTCCCGCCGGGCCCGGCCGGTGGTCCGTGCCGCTGCACGCCGCGGGGATGAGCCGGACGGTGCGGTGCGAGCTGGGACCGCCCGTCGAACGCCGCGGGGGCACGTGGCGCACCATCACGTGGGAGCCGACCTCCGAGCCGGGCGACGCGCTC
>CAZADJ010000587.1:0-1198 GCA_964483845.1 uncultured Actinomycetota bacterium
TCTAACAGGACTCCGAGGCCCCGACAGCGTCGGTACCGTGGAGTCGTGCTCTACCTCGACCACGCCGCGACCACCGTGCCCCGTCCGGAGGCCACCGCCGCGCTCGACCGGTGGCTCCGCCCGGGCATCGGCAACGCCTCGGCTGCGCACGCGGCCGGGCGTCGCGGTCGCGTCGCGGTCGAGGAGGCGCGTGAGGCGATCGCGTCGCTGCTGGGCGTCCGGCCCCACGACGTCATCTTCACGTCGGGCGGGACCGAAGCGGACAACCTCGCGGTGAAGGGCATCGCGTGGGCCGGCGCGGAGCGCGGTCGCCGGCACCTCGTCACCACGGCGGTCGAGCACCCGGCCGTGGGTGATGCGGCGCGGTGGCTCGCGGACCACGACGGGTTCGACCTCACGGTCGTCGAGCCGGCCTCCGACGGCCGGGTCCCGGTCGACCGGGTGCTCGCGGCCGTGGGTCCCGACACCGCGCTCGTCTCGGTGATGGCTGCGAACAACGAGCTCGGATCGGTGAACGACGTCGTCGGACTCGGGACGACCCTCCGTGAGCGCGGCGTGCCGTTCCACGTGGATGCGGTGCAGGCGTTCTCGACGTTGGACGTGTCCGGGTGGCCGGTGGACGCGCTGGCGCTGTCGGCGCACAAGTTCGGCGGTCCGGGGGGCACGGGGATCTGCGTGCTTCGTCGGGGTGTGCCGGTCGTCCCGCTGCACCACGGGGGCGGTCAGGACCGCGGGGTGCGGTCTGGGACGTTCGCGGTCGCGCTGGACGCCGCGTGCGCCGCCGCCGCCGGAGCGGCCGCGGCCGGGCGGAGCGCGCTCCGGGATCGTCTCCGACGGATGTCCGACCGGCTGGCGGAGACGGTGCGGGGGATCGGGGGGGTCCGCGTGAACGGACCCGAGGATCCGCGGTGGCGGCTCGCCTCGCACGTCCACCTCTCCATCGAGGGGGTGGACGGCGAGGCCCTGCTGTTCGCACTCGACCGGGCCGGGGTGTGCGCGTCGACCGGGTCGGCCTGCGACAGCGGCGCGAACCGCGGTAGCCACGTCCTCGCGGCGACCGGGCTCGACGACCGCGCGTCGCTGCGGTGCTCGCTGGGCTGGACGACGACGTCCGACGAGGTGGAGGACGCCGCCGGTCGGATCGCCGCTGCGATCGGCGAGCTCCGCGCCGCGGGTGGGGGAGCGGTGGCGTGAGCGA
>CAZADJ010000588.1:0-1198 GCA_964483845.1 uncultured Actinomycetota bacterium
GGAACTGACGAAGCCGGTCGTCCACAGCGGCCGAGATCACCGTTCCATGGAGGGTCTGGGCGTGGCAGCGTCGCCCACCATGAGACTCCGGGACGAGGTCGTCGAGTTGGCCGTTGGCCAGTACGGCGCGATCGCGCGCTTCCAACTGCTGCAGTCGATGACGGCCGGCGAGGTCGACGGGCTCGTGCGGCGAGGGCGGCTGGTGGTGATCGAGCGTGGGGTCTACCGCGTCCGTGGCAGCGGAATCGTTCCGGAGCAGGCCGCCATGGCCGCGGTCCTGCGGACCCGGAATGCCCGTGTCAGCGGACCGTTCGTGCTCGGCCTGTACGGGGCGGAGGGGTTCAGCCGTGACGATCCCTTCATCGTGCTCGCTCGGCCGGGCCGGTGGCCACGCAACGTGGACTTCCCGGTGTCGGCCGACCCATGTCGGGGTCAGCACGATGCGACGTGGGGTGCGGGGCTGCCGACGGTTACCCCCACGCTCTGCCTCGTGGACGCCGCGCACCCGCGCCGGCGGCTGAGCGACCGGCAGATCCGCGTGGCCGTGGATTCGCTGCGGTGGTCGGGGCAGACCACGACAGCCCGTCTGCGCGGGCTCGCCGCTGATCTGCCGGACCACCTCGGTGCACGACGTCTCGCTCGGATGTTCGACAACCTGGATCTGATCTCCGAGAGCGAACGGGAGAGGCTGCTCGGCACGGTGACCGACTCCATCAACCCCGCGCCCGAACGGCAGGCCTGGATCGGCGGGTGTCGGCCTGACTTCCTGTGGAGGCTGCTGATGCTGGCGCTCGAGTACGACGGGGAAGTGCACGACCAGCCCGACCGGCACCGACAGGACACCGGGCGTGATCGCCGCCTCGCCGAGGCGGGCTGCGAGGTCGTCCACGTGCGGGCAGCCGACCTCGCCGACCTGCCAGCGCTTCGCGCTCGTCTGGTGGCGATCCTGCGGCGAAGGGCACAGGAGCTCGGGCTCGACATCACCGTCGAGTGACCTCGTCAGAAACCCGCGCATGCGCGGGTTTCTCGCATGGTGCCCGGGACGTCCGCTTCGATTGGGTCGCCACTTCGTCAGAAACCCGCGCATGCGCGTGGAACTGACGACGTCGTTCGTCGATCTCCGCGGTCAGGCGAGGGTGATGGCGCGGCCGGCGGCCAGGGCCTCGACGATGGTGGCGGCGCCGACGATGGTGGCGCC
>CAZADJ010000589.1:0-1196 GCA_964483845.1 uncultured Actinomycetota bacterium
ATCGCCGGCGACGATCCGGACGACGACGACCAGTGGGAGCTGGGGATGGGCGTGGTCGGGAGCGTGGCGGGGTCGGTCCTGGGCTTCAAGGCGGTGGACTGGGACCGTCCCACGCCCACCGAGGGCACCGCCGATCTCTGGGGTCTGATGGGTGACGTGGGGCTGATCTACGGATTCGCCACCGCGACGGGCCTGGGGCTCTATGACACGGACGACGTCCAGCGGCCGGGAGGCGACGTCTTCGCGGCGTCCAAGGGAGAGCTCCGTCTCGGCCACGCCCTGGGGATGGCCGGTGGCATCGGGGGCCTGGCGTTCGGGTACTGGCTGGGCGGCCGGGAGGACTACACCGTGGGCGACGTACACGTCCTCCGGACGTTTGGCGTCATGGGGGGCCAGGTGATGCTCCCCCTGCTCGACCTCGTGGGCGCCGACGACCGGGCGACCTGGATCTTCCCCACCATGGCCGGGACGGCAGGCGGGTTCTGGGCCGGAAACCGGCTCCTCCGGAGCCAGTCGTTCTCCGGGGGCGAGGGGCTCATCGTCTCGGCGGGCCACCTGGCCGGCGGCCTGGGCGCCCTGGGCGTGACCTACCTGATCGACGACGGCCGGAGCGACGCGCTTCTCTATCTGTCCACGGCCGCCGTGGGGTCCGGAGCGGGATTCGTCCTGACCTGGGCGGCGCTGGCCGAGCGGGAGGGTCCGCCCCCTGCCCGGGACCCGGGCGCCCGCCTCGAGCTCAACACGGCCGTCCTGTCCCTCCTCCTCGAGCGGGGACGGGGGGAGGGGCCTCTCCACCGGATTCCCCTCGTCACCGTCCGGTTCTGAGGAGGCTCGAAGGACGGATGCGCCTGGCGGACCGGCCTTCTAGGCCGCCTCCTCCACCGCCTCCATGATCGCCTCGAAGTCCGGCATCACCGAAGCGTCCTCGCTCTCCCAGGCGTAGACGATGGTGCCGTCCCGAGCGATGACGAAGGCGGAGCGGTAAGCCACGTCCTTCAGGCCGTAGTAGTCCTCGTTCAGCACGTCGTACGCCCGCGCCGCCTCCCGGTTGAAGTCCGAGACGATGGGGAAGCTGGCCCCGCACTCCCGGGCGAACTCCTGGTTGGCGAAGGGCGAGTCCACGCTGATGCCGATCACCTCCGCGTCCAGCGCCTTCCACCGGTCGTAGTCCTCGGCCACCGAGCACATCTCGTCGG
>CAZADJ010000590.1:0-1195 GCA_964483845.1 uncultured Actinomycetota bacterium
CGACGACACCCCGCTCGCGATGATGTGGGCGGCCGCCCGGACCCTGCAGATGGCCGACGGCCCCGACGAGGTCCACAAGTACGCGATCGCTCGACGCGAACTGCGCCGCTACCGCGACGACGGCTGACGCACGCTCACCGGATCCGGCGACCGTTGCCCTCGGGGGTGGCACGTCGTACGGTCGACGGGACCAACGGCCCTCCACGGGCCGCGCTCGCGCGGCACCCTCGGGGCAGGAGGTGCGATCGTGCCGGCGTTCGTCGGGTTCTTCATCGCGGTGGTCATCGTGCTGAGCCTCGCGATCCTGGTCCTCGTGGGACGGAGCGCCATCGTGCTGATCGACCGGGTCCGTTCGGCGTGGCGGCGTCGACGGGCTGTCGGCGGGACCCGCACCGCTGCCGGTGACGACCCCGTCGGTGAGGGCGACATCGAGGGGGGCGACGTCAGGGGGAGAGACGCCGGAGCGCTTGGCGCCGGAGGCGGCGGGACGGGCGACACCGGTACGGACCGGACGGGTGGAGATCCCGCTGGTACGGACCCCGCTGGTGGAGACCCGAGTGCTCGGGACGGAGCAGGGGCAGGCACAGGTGGGGCGGACCCGGCCGGCGATGACCCAGTCGGCCCGGCGGTGCGCGGGGGACCGGCCAGCGGTGGCGACAGGCCGTCCGACGGGTCGGGCCGAGCTGGGTCGGATCGAGCTGGGTCGGATCGAGCTGGATCGGGCCGATCTGAGTCGGACGAGACGATGTCCGGCGAGCCCGCCGAGGCCGCCGGAGCCGCGGCGAGCGCGCGGGATCCTGGGCACGACGAGTCCGAGGGGGACGGGCGCGTCTACGTCTGCCCGCAGCTCCACGCGACGTGGCAGGAGCGCGGGACCTGCCCAGAGTGCGATCAGCGCGGCGTCCCACTGGGTGGCTGAGAGGGACGCGACCCCGCTCGCGGCCGAGCTCCGAACCGGCCCCGGCGCCTACGCTCACCGTCCCGACGCCGGACGAGGAGCGGTCTGCGATGGTCTCCGAGTTGTTCGACCCGGGCGCGTGGCGGGAGGTCGAGGACCTCGCCTTCACGGACATCACCTACCACCGGGCGCACGACGCCGGGGTGGTGCGCATCGCCTTCGACCGCCCGGAGGTCCGCAACGCCTTCCGTCCCGGGACCGTCGACGAGCTGTACCGGGCGCTCGACCACGCGCGTC
>CAZADJ010000591.1:0-1194 GCA_964483845.1 uncultured Actinomycetota bacterium
GCGGTGCGGCGTGACGGTACGTCCTCGCCGGCCCGCCACCGAGCACCCGCGGTCAACAGGTCCCGGAGGCGGCTCCCTCGTCGGTCGGTCCGCCCCCGCCGACCGGCAGGAAGGCCCACGCGTACCCGCAGGCGTGCAGGTCCAGCCGGAGCACGCCGTGCACGTCCGCCTGTCGGTGCGCGACCGTGTCGCGGTCGGTCTCGAACCCGCGCAGGGGTGCCCCGCCCGTGCCGACCACGAACTGGTGGATCCCGTCGGGGTCCGGCGTCCCGTCCGGGGCCATCGGCACGAACCGCTGGTAGTTGTGGGCGTGGCCGGCCAGCACCACGTCCGCCCCGGCGGCGTGCAGCACCTCCCAGAAGGTGGCCACCGCGGGGCTGTCGGCCCGCCGGCCGGTGGAGAACCGCGGGGCGTGCCAGTAGGCGACGATGTTGCCGGTGTCCGCCCCGGCGAGGTCGGCGCGCAGCCACCGGACCTGCGGGCTGTCCGGCCCGCACCCGCCGACGAGGTCGCAGTTGGAGTCGAGCACCACGACGTGCCAGTCGCCGAGGTCATAGCTGTACCAGGGGGCGCTGGCGGCCCCGAAGTAGTCGCGGTAGGCGGCCCCGTCCTCCGCCTCGACGTCGTGGTTGCCCCGGGCCGGTCGGGTGCGGTCCCGCACGGGCCCCCAGGACGGGTCGTAGCACTCGTCGAACGCCGCCGCGGAGCCGTCCGGGTACGCCAGGTCACCGAGCGCCGCGACCACGCCGTCCTGCTCCTGCAGCAGCCGTCCGGTGGCGGGCGCCGCCCCGTCGCAGGTGGCGATGTCCCCGGCCGCCAGCAGGGTGGCCGGCACACCGGCCGGGACCGGCACGGCCGGCACGGACCCGCTGGGACCCGGTGACGGCGCGGGCCGGCGTCCAGCCTGCAGCCACCAGGCGCCCACCCCCAGCGCGACCACGGCCACCACGGCCACCGCGACGACGGCGGGGGAGCGGCGCGGGGCGGCGGGCGGTGGCACGGGCGGGCGCCGGCGCGGCTACTCGGTCGGCGCGTCGTCCTGGGCGTCGACCTCCGCGATGCCGGCGAGGTGGCGGGCGTAGCCCTTCTTGGCCTCGACGTCCATGCCGCGCTGGATCTGGATGCGCTGGGCCTGCGGTGACCCGGCACCGTGCAGCGACTCGGTGAGGTAGCCGACGGCGTTGCGGCCCAGGG
>CAZADJ010000592.1:0-1193 GCA_964483845.1 uncultured Actinomycetota bacterium
CAGGCGGATCGCGCCGTTGCTGCCCTCCACGCCGGGCGAGAAGGTGATCTCTGCGCCGAACAGGCGGAGGAGCTGTTCGCGCTCGGACGTGGTGTTGTCGGGCATCACGATCCGCACCGGGTGCCCCAGGCGCGCCCCGATCATGGCCAGGCTGATGCCGGTGTTGCCGCTCGAGGGCTCGAGGATCGTCTGGCCCGGCACGAGGGAGCCGTCGGCGATGGCCAATTGGATCATGGCCCGCGCCACCCGGTCCTTGACGCTGCCGGTCGGGTTGTTGCCCTCCAGCTTGGCGTACAGCCGGATCCCACCGTGCGGGGCCAGGCGGCGCAGCTCGACCATCGGCGTCCTGCCGATGGCGGCGATCAGATCGGGTGCGGCGCCGACCGTGGCCCGCATCGGCCTAGCGCGTTCCTCCGGCCATGGCGGGCAGGATGATGATCGTGTCGTCCGCCGCGATGGGGGTCTCGAGACCGTCGCGATAGCGGACGTCGCGGTCGTTGACGTAGACGTTGATGAAGCGGCTCAGCTCGCCCTGCTCGGTCACCCGATCGCGGAGCGCCGGGTGCCTGCCGAAGAGGTCGGCAAGCGCCTCGGACACGGTTGCTCCGCTGACCTCGACGGTGCGGCTGCCATCGGTCTGGTCGCGCAGGACCGGCGGAATGCGGACGGTGCTCATCGCAGCACTCTCACACCGCGGCGTGCTGGGTCGCCGTCCGCCGCGTCGACGCCTGCGACGCGCCATCGCCGCAGGCCGGGCAGGCGGGATCGCGCCAGGTACGGACCTCGCTGAAGCCGGTGCCCATGGCGTCGAACATCAGGAGCCGGCCGCTGAGCGTCTCCCCGACGCCGAGCACGAGCTTGAAGACCTCGTTGGCCTGGAGCAGCCCGACGATGCCCGGCAGGACGCCCAGCACGCCGGCGACGCTGCAGTCGGGCGCCAGCTCATCGGGCGGTCGGGTCGGATGCATGCAGCGGTAGCACGGGCCCTCGAAGGGCACGAAGGTCGTGATCTGGCCGTCCCAGCGGTAGATCGAGCCGTGCACCACCGGCTTGCGGAGCTTGACGGCCGCGTCGTTGAGGACGTAGCGAGTCTCGAAGTTGTCGGTGCCGTCGACGATGACGTCGTAGTCGGCGATGAGGCGCTCGACGTTGTCACCGGTGAGCCGCTCGGCGTGCTTCACGACGGTCGTCTC
>CAZADJ010000593.1:0-1184 GCA_964483845.1 uncultured Actinomycetota bacterium
CGGGCGCCGCTCGAGGAGCTCGGGGCGCGCCATCGTCACGATCAGGATCGGCTTGTCGCGCGACCACTCGGGCAGCTCCTCGACGAAGTCGAGCAGGCCGGCGTCCGCCCAGTGCAGGTCGTCCAGGACGAGGACGGTCGTGCCCCGCTCCGAGATGCGCTCGAAGAGGCGCCGGAACGCCGAGAACAGCTCGCCGCGCTGCTGTCCGGCCGGCATCTCGCGGAGCCCGAGCAGCCCGGCCAGACGCGGCTCGAGCCACGAGCGCTCCTCCTCGTCGGAGACGTAGGTCTCGAGCGTCTCGCGCAGCTTGCTGGTCGCGTCCGCGGGGTCGTCGGTCTCCGCGATGCGGGCACGCCCCCGCACCATCTCGGCCAGCGCCCAGAACGCGATCCCCTCGCCGTACGCCGGGGAGCGACCCTCGTGCCAGAAGATCGGCTCGACGAGCCCGTCGGTGTACTTCATCAGCTCCCAGACGAGGCGGCTCTTGCCGATCCCGGCGATCCCGGTGATCGACACCAGTCGGCTGCGGCCCTCCCGGCCGGTGGCGTGCAGCTGGTCCTTCAGCAGGCGCAGCTCCTCGTCGCGTCCGACGAACGGCGGCTCCAGTCCGTCCGCTCGTCGACCGCCGCCCCGCATCCCGAGCACGTGGGAGGCGCGCCAGGCCTCGACCGGCAGCGCCTTGCCCTTCAGGTCCACCTCGCCGACCGCCTCGAACGCGATCGCCTGCTGGCACGCGCGGTACGTCGGCTCACCGACGAGGACGGTGCCCGGACTCGCGGCGGACTGCAGTCGCGAGGCGGTGTTGACCATGTCGCCGACCACGTGTGCGCTGCCGTCCTCGGCCGTCCCGACCGCGGCCTCGCCCGTCAGGACGCCGGCCCGCAACGCGAGCTCGGGCAGTCCCGCGTCCGCCCCGAGCTTGGCGACGCCGTCGACCAGCTCCAGTGCGGCCCGCACGGCCCGCTCCGCGTCGTCCTCGCGGGTGACCGTCGCCCCCCACACCCCCATCACCGCGTCGCCGATGAACTTCTCGACGATCCCGCCGAAGCGCTCGACGATCTCGCGGGCCGTGTCGAAGTAGGTCGTCAGGAACGCCCGCACCTCCTCGGGGTCGCGGGACTCCGCGTACGGCGTGAAGCCGACCAGGTCCGCGAACAGCACCGAGACGACACGACGCTCCTGTG
>CAZADJ010000594.1:0-1183 GCA_964483845.1 uncultured Actinomycetota bacterium
ATCTGCGCATTCCACCGCTACACCGGAAATTCCACCTTCCTCTACCTACCTCAAGTCCGGCAGTATCGGGTGCAGTTCCAGGGTTGAGCCCTGGGATTTCACATCCGACTTACCGGACCGCCTACGCGCGCTTTACGCCCAATGAATCCGGATAACGCTCGCCCCCTACGTATTACCGCGGCTGCTGGCACGTAGTTAGCCGGGGCTTCTTCTGCAGGTACCGTCACTCTCGCTTCTTCCCTGCTGAAAGAGGTTTACAACTCGAAAGCCTTCTTCCCTCACGCGGCGTGGCTGCATCAGGCTTGCGCCCATTGTGCAAGATTCTCCACTGCTGCCTCCCGTAGGAGTCTGGGCCGTGTCTCAGTCCCAGTGTGGCTGATCGAGCTCTCACTCCAGCTACCCGTCGTCGGCTTGGTGAGCCATTACCTCACCAACTACCTGATAGGCCGCGAGACCCTCCCGAACCGCCGGAGCTTTTCCGACCAGATCATGCGATCCGGTCGGGGCATTCAGCATTAGCCCCGGTTTCCCGGGGTTATTCCAAAGTTCGGGGTAGGTTCCTCACGTGTTACTCACCCGTTCGCCGGTTTCCACCACCCGAAGGTGGCTTCGTCCCTCGACTTGCATGTGTTAAACCCGCCGCCAGCGTTCATCCTGAGCCAGGATCAAACTCTCCGTTGAGAGAACAAAACCACTTGGGTCTCGCTCGAATGGAGAGCCATGATGGCTCGTCATTAAGGGGTGGCGACTGCCTCGCCCACGATCCGAGGACCGTGGTCGTTGCTGCCGCCATCTACTTCAACTCGTCTGGGTTTCGGCAGCCACTCGAGGTGGCGTGCCTCCCCCCGGACGGGGCTGCTTCGCATCACTGCGAAGCGGCACTGGCTTTTGGCACCCTGTGCAGTTCTCAAGGAGCGTCGTGGTCGTCGCGTGGAGGGTTCTGCCCGTCACGTGGGCTGGTGGGAGCCAGCCGGCGGGTCAGCTTCCTCGAGCGATGACGCTCGGACTCTGCCTGCAGCACGATGACGGGGCGCGGAGGCCCCGTATCACTGAGGGCGGAGTCTGTCGCCGCAGGGTCCGGGGAGGACCCGTTGGCGGAACGCGCAACTTATCCGTCGCGTTCTGGTGTGTCAACCCGGTGGGAACCGGTGATCGCGGCCTGTTCACCACCCCGTGAGGGGTG
>CAZADJ010000595.1:0-1174 GCA_964483845.1 uncultured Actinomycetota bacterium
GGAGCCCGAAGCTCCCCCGCTGCACGCCGGGCGCGATGCGAATGAATCGACTCCGAGCTGGCGTCGCTCGCTCCGATGGCGAGGATCGTGGTCACCCCGTAGTAAAGCTCCCGCGCGAGCACGATGTCGGTTTCGTTTTCCTGGCGGGGCAGCGGCAGGCCGAGACTGAGGTGGACGTGCATGTCCGCAAGCCCGGGGATCACGTACTTGTCGGCGGCGTCGATCTCCCTGGCCCCCGCCGGTACGTCGGCGTCCGCGTCCGGAGTCACCGCGGCGATGCGGCCGTCACGGACGATGATGGTGGTCGCGGGCCGCGGGGCGCCACCGGTGCCGTCGATGAGGGTCGCCCCGGTGATCGCCAGCTCGTGGGCCTCGGCGCGGCCCTCGTGCTGCGAATCCTGCGCAAAGAGTGCCGCAGCAGGGGTTGCGAGTAGCAGGATTGCAAGGCAGATCAGTCGTCGTTGGTACTGGAGCATCGTCAGTTCGCTCCTGAGTTGGGGGCGGTCGTTATGCCGCCCAACTAATCCATCGGGGTCTCGGAGCCCGCTTCATCCTACTGCGGACAGCGGTACTGGTCGGAGCATCTCCTGCTCCCACGCAGCAAGAGCTGCTCTCAACTCCTCAAATATCTCAGCCTGATCCGACCTGCGATCCCGACGCTCGCCCGGATCCCGTACGAGATCGAAGAGGTACTCCCCATCTTCATCACGGAGGTACTTCCAGCCGCCCCGACGCACCGCTGCTTGGCGGGTGCGCTGCGTGGTTCGCCAGAAGATCGTCCGATCCAATACATCCTGACGCCCGGTGAGGACCGGCAGTAGATCGATACCATCCAACGGGTAGTCAGGATGCGACGGTGCGCCGGCCGCGTCCAGGATCGTCGCGGACCAATCGAGTGTACTCGCCACCTGCGGGGTCGTGACGCCGGCGGGGATCACGCCTGGCCAGTATGCAAACGCAGGAACGCGGATGCCGCCCTCCCAAACGTGGCCCTTTCGGCGCGCAAGTCCGCCCATGCTGGAGTGCTGTACTCCTCCATTGTCACTCGTGAAGATGACGAGTGTCCGGTCGGTAATGCCTCTCTCGGAGAGCGCAGTCATCATGCGCTCGACGGCGTCGTCCAGGGCGCGTACCATGTCGGGGTAGCGATCGGGGGGGCCAACATTGAACGGAC
>CAZADJ010000596.1:0-1172 GCA_964483845.1 uncultured Actinomycetota bacterium
GAGATGGTCGGCGACCGTGGGGACCTCGGAGCCGTCGCGGTCGTCGCCGTGTTCGGGGGCCATGACCCCAGGATGCGGGCAGCGCCGACCTGGATGGTGCGGGGAGGCACGGAGCCTGTGGACGGACCGGGGCGCGCTCAGCTTCCGCGACGCTCCGCGATGGTCTCGTCACCGGCGGACCAGTGGGTCGCGGGGACCTCCCGCACGATCACCCGGATCGACTCCCGGGGCGCACCGGTCGATGACTCCACGGCCTCCGTCAGGGCCGTGTGGAGACCACGGATCTGCTCGGCCGTGCGTCCCTCAACGAGGCTGACATCAACCAGCGGCATCTGCTTCTCCTCCGTTCAGATGGATGGTCCCGAGGTTGCCGAAGGCGAACGTCAGGGTGCCTCCGGGCACCACGTCCACCGCGTCGGTCATCCCGCCGGTTAGCACGAGCCAGCCTGCCTCGATCCGGTGGCCGCGCGCGGCCAGCGAGTTCGCCGCGAGCGCCAGGGCCTCGGCGGGGTGACCCTGAACGGCCGCGCCGGTCGCCGAGTCGACCACGGCCCCGTCGACCTCCACGAGGCACGGCTCCAGGGTCAGGTCCAGCTCGTGCGACGGGCGGGCGACCGGTCCGGTGACGAGCGCTGCACTGGACGCGTTGTCCGCAACGACGTCGGGCAGCGTGAACCGGAAGTCGCGGTAGCGGCTGTCGATGATCTCGACCGCGCTGTGCACTGCGCCGACCGCGGCGAGGGCCTGCGGAGCCGTCACCCCGGGTCCCTCGAGATCCCGCTCCATGACGAAGAGTATCTCCGGCTCGGCGCGCGGGTGGATGAGCCGCTCCTGCGGGACCTGCACGCCGGCGGGCAGGACCATCGCGTCGGTGAGCCAGGCCGTGAGCGGTGAGTCGATCCCCATGCGCCGCTGCTTCGCGACGGAGGTGAGGCCGAGCTTGATGCCGACGAGGGTCTCGCCGCGGTCGACGCGGCGGTCGAGGGCGGCGTCCTGGATCGCGTAGGCGGTCGCCAGGTCGAGGTCGGTCCACTCGTCTGTGAGCGCGTCGATGTCGCGGCGCTCCGCCTCGGCGGCGAGCAGCCGCTCGACGGCGTCGTCGATCGCTGCGGTGTCGCTCATGCGCCGGTGTCCCCTTCGCCGCGTGGCTCGTCGTCCGCCCCACCGTCCCG
>CAZADJ010000597.1:0-1171 GCA_964483845.1 uncultured Actinomycetota bacterium
TACTCGACGAGGATCCCGTTGGCGCCCAGCAGCCGCCGGGCCTCCCGGGCCGTCTCGCAGGCCATGTCCACGTTGGCCCGCTTGGCCAGGGAGACCTGCTGGGGGGTGACGTCGCCCCGATCCTTCAGGCGCCCCAGCTGGAGCGCCAGGAGCTGTCCCTGGGTGATCCCCGTGAGCATCTCGGCCAGGCGGGTCTGCTGGATCTGCTTGGCGCCGATCGGCTCCCCGAACATCACCCGCTCCTTGCTGTAGCTCCGCGCTTCGTCGAAGCAGGCCATGGCGGCGCCCACCGCGCCCCAGGCGATCCCGTACCGGGCCTGGGTGAGGCAGTGCAGGGGGGCGCGAAGCCCCGAGTCCGAGTTCGGAAGCAGCGCCTCCTCGCCCACCTCCACGTCCTGCATGTGGAGCTCGCTCGTGTCGGAGGCGAGCAGACTCAGCTTGCCCTTCTGATCGGTGGCGCTGAAGCCCGGGGTGTCGGTGGGCACGATGAAGCCGCGGATCGAGGCGGTGTCGCCCGGCTCGCCGGTCTGGGCGAAGACGATGGCTACGTCGGCCATGGACCCGTTGGTGATCCACATCTTGGTGCCGTTCAGAAGCCACCCCCCGTCGGTCTTCTTCGCGGTGGTGATCATTCCGCCGGGGTTGGAGCCGTAATCGGGCTCGGTCAGGCCGAAGCAGCCGATCTTCTCGCCGCTGGCCAGCTTCGGGAGCCACTCCTCGCGCTGCTCCTCGGTGCCGAACTCGAAGATCGGGTACATGACCAGGGCGCCCTGCACGGACGCGAAGGAGCGGATCCCGCTGTCCCCCCGCTCCAGCTCCTGCATGATCAGCCCGTAGGCCACGTTGTTCAGCCCGGCGCAGCCGTATTCCTCGGGAAGGTTCGCGCCCAGCATGCCCAGCTCGGCGATCCCGGGGATCAGCTCCTCGGGAAAGCGCCGCTCGATGTACGCCTCCTCGATGACCGACATGACCCGGTCCTCCACCCACTCCCGGATCGTGTCCCGGACCATCCGCTCCTCGTCGGCGAGGAGGGAGTCCACGTCGTAGAAATCCACGCCCTGAAACGCCATCTCGACCTCGTCGTCTTCTCGGTTTCGCTCGTCACCAACGTCATCCCGGGCGCACGTCCCCGCCCGGACCCGTGCCGGAGAGGAGGTGAATCGCGCCGGGG
>CAZADJ010000598.1:0-1170 GCA_964483845.1 uncultured Actinomycetota bacterium
GGCCCGGGTCGTCCCGATCCCGAATCCCGCCGCGCCTCCCACCACCAGTGCCACGACCGCGGCCGCGGCCAGGCCCTTCCGTGAGTACATGGCACCACCTCCTCCTCTGGAAGAAACCTCCATGGCGAGCCCGAGCGCCCGCCCGATCCGGCTCCTGGCCTCGTCGGACAGGGGCTCCGGGGCGACCCCGTCCAGGGCCTCCCACACCTCCGCGCTCGACTCCGGGACATCCGGCCGGCCTATATTCATTTTGCCTCCACTTCCTGATAGCTCTCCGCCAGCCGCTCGAGGGCCCGGTGCAGCCGGACCCGGGCCGCGCCGGCCGTGATCTCCAGCACCTCGCCGATCCTCGCGGCGGGAAACCCGAGGAACTTCGCCAGCACGATCACCTCACGGTCCTCGGGGGACAGCGCCGCCAGGAGCCGGGAGAGGAGCCCCGACGGGGGGTCCGGCGGCGCGGGGTCCTTCGCTCGGGGCGACGCCTCCGCCCACTCCCGCTCCCGGCGCTCCCGGGCGCTCTCCTCGCGAGCGCGATCGATCAGCCTGGAGCGGGCCGTCCGCACCAGCCATCCCTCCAGAGAGCCGTCTCCGCGGTAGGACGACGCGTTGGCCAGCGCCCGGAGGAACACCTCCTGGGTCAGGTCCTCCGCGTCGGCGGGCGGGGCGCCCCGGCCCCGCAGGTAGCGGTAGACGAGGTCGCCGTAGCGATCGAACAGAAGCGCCGCGGCGTCGGCCTCGCCCCCGGCCACTCTCGTCATGAGGTCGCGCGCCTCCCGTGCGTCGCCGTCCATGCCGTCAGGGTCGCACGCGCCGGTAGGTGAACACCTCGGGCTCCAGGTGGTCCGGGTCGGGACCGAGCATCACCGTGATCTCCATGCGGTCGGGGGCCGTGCGCCGGTACGTCATCCCTTCGAAGACGACGGCGTCGGGCTCGACGCGGACGAAGCGGAACCGCTGCGACCGGTCGCGCTCTTCCCATCCCACGAGGTCGGGTCCGAAGTGCTTGAGGCTCTTGATCAGCGTGCCGTCCTCCACGGTCAGCGTGAGGAGCTCGTAGAAGACGACCTCCCCGTCCCGGACGTGCCGGAACACCCCCATCATGGTGCCCGCCCGCGGCGGCGACCACAACGTCTCGTTCCAGCCGCCCAGGCCCTCGCCGACCCAGTGGCC
>CAZADJ010000599.1:0-1169 GCA_964483845.1 uncultured Actinomycetota bacterium
CGCTCGTGGTCGCTGGACGGGTCGGTCAGTCCCTGCTTGACGACCTGTGCCGCGGCGGCCGGTGTCAGCCCCTCCCAGACCAGCGTCATCACCGTGCCATCGGGCGTGTCCTGGATGAAGGTGTGTTCCACCTCGATGCCCTTGTCCTGCAGCCACTGGCGGTGCTCGTCCGCCCGAGACCCGTCGGTGATGTCTTCCATCCAGGTGTCCCAGGCGGCCCGGTCAACCACGGGCATGGTCATGATCGCGATGTCCGTCACGTCGGCTCCTTGCCGCTGTCGGTTCTCCATGATGGGTAACCCCCGTACGGTGGGGTTGGCAAGCCAGATGCGTGTTGTTCCCACAGAGGGGGCCGTCGTGTCCGATCAACCCCGCAGAGGTGGGCGTCCGCGCGAGGACCGGTTCCTGCGTCGCATGGAGATCTTCCATGCCGTCGCACCCCTGATCCTCGAGCACGGCGTGGCCGGGCTGACGATGGAGGCGGCCGCACGGGCCGCGTCGCTCAGCCGCAGCGGCCTATACCACTACTTCGACAGCAAGCGGCAGCTCGTGCTGTTCCCACTGCTCCCCGAGGTCTGCGAAGAGGCCATGCGACGCTTCCAGAGGCGCCACGCCCACCTGTGGTCGGAGGCGCCCGACCGCTACCTGCAAGCCCTCATCGACGACATGGCCGAGACCGCAGTCACGCTCCGTCCCGCAGTGCACGCTGCGATCGAGCTCGGAGCCGACGAGGCCCGAGCCGCGTTCGAGCAGTCACTGACCACCGATCTCCGCAGCTTCGTCGCCATGGTCCGCCAGACCGTCGCCGGAGGCGACCTCCACGACCCAGACCGGCTGGCCCGCGCGATCAGACGCGAGATCCTCGGTTCGATCCTCGACCGGTCCACCCGGCCCGGCGAGCTCGCCACAGCCATCCACTCGCTGATCCACGGCACACCACTCACCACCGACCGACCCGAACCGCCCGCCAGCGCGGGCACCGAACCGGTGAGGCCTCGGACCACGGCAAGTCCCTGACCGGCGTCGGCGGAACTGCGCCTCGAGGCCGGCCTCGGCGACGGCCTTCCGCGTCACGGGCAGGACCGGCGGGGCGGTCGCTGGACAGCGTCGGCGGAGGACGGCCGGTCATCGGCGGGGCGAGCTGGACACGTCCCCGGTCTCGAGCAGGC
>CAZADJ010000600.1:0-1163 GCA_964483845.1 uncultured Actinomycetota bacterium
GGCGTGAAGCCGACCAGGTCCGCGAACAGCACCGAGACGACACGACGCTCCTGTGCCGCGTCGACTGCGTGATCGCTGCGCTCGACCGGGGACGTGCCCGGGGCCGGCTCCGGCGGTCGTCCCGTGAGGCTGGAGCCGCACTCGCCGCAGAACCGGTGGGACGGCGGGTTCACGGTGCCGCACGCCCGGCAGGGGACCTGCAGGCGTTCGCCGCACCCTCCGCAGAACTTCTGGAGGGCCTCGTTCTCGCGGCCGCACTGGTCACATACCACGTCGACTCCTACCGGTCCCGGAACGGTACCCGGGGCCGTTCGCCGTGGGTAGGGGATGGCGGATCCGGCCCGGGGGTCACGCTCCGCGCCAGCGCCTGCGTCCCGCCGGGAGTAGCGTCGAGGGCAGCACCGCACCGGTTCGGCGGCGGGCACGCGAGCGGTCGGAGGTCGCCATGGGCTGGATCCTCGTCCTCATGAAGGGCTTCCGTGGCCACCCCAGCCACCCGCCGCTCACCGACGTGACCGTCGGCGCGCTGACGGTCGCGACGGTCGCCGCGGTGGTCGGCTGGTTCGACGTCGCCGCCGAACTGGTCGTGCCGACCGCGTTCGTCGCTCTCGTCATCGGGCTGGTCGCCGCGGTGCCGACCGCGCTCACCGGGCTGCTGGACCTCCTCGACATCCGGCCCGGGACCCCCGCTCGGGCGACCGCCCTGATCCACCTCTTCGTCATGCTGACCGCCGTGGCGCTCTACGTGCTCGCCGCGGTCCTGCTCCACCCCGGGCTGGAGGCCGACGAGGTGCCGGACGCGGCCGCCGGTGTCGCCGTCGCCGCCTTCGTCACGCTCACCTTCGGCGGGTGGGTCGGCGGCAGCCTCGCGTACGTCTACGGGATCCGGGTCGTCGAGGACGAGGACGCTCCGACCGCGGAGGCGCTGCGCCCCCGCCTGCCGGGCTGACGAGGAGGTCCGTGCGCGACACACCGGATGCCCCGCTGAGCGGAGGCGGCTGGGTCCGGAGCCGGATCATCACGCTCGCGGACGTTCCCGTTCCGGACGCCGGCGCGTCCGATGTCGTCCGCGTCGAGGGCTCGTGGGCCGCTTCCGTCGCGTGCCGCGGTGGAGCAGGCCGGTCCGGATCCGACCCACGACAACGGTAATAGTCATATGTATG
>CAZADJ010000601.1:0-1162 GCA_964483845.1 uncultured Actinomycetota bacterium
GCGAGAGCGGGTTGGACGAGCGCCTCGTCGTACATCGCCTCCGCCGTGCGGATCGTGGCGAGCTGGAGTTCCTCTTTCGAGCGGAAGTGTGCGTACAGCCCGCTCTTGCTGATCGAGAGGTGCTCTGCGAGGCGGCCGATCGACAGGCCCTCGAGCCCCTCGACGCTCGACAGCCGCGCGGCGCTCTCGAGGATCGCCCGTCTCGTGCGGGCGCCGCGTTCACGCCGGAGGTCGAGCCGTTGGTTCTCGACGGTATCCATGGTCTTGACAAGATAGCACGACCGGTCGTTAAGATAAGCGTCCGACCGATCGTGCGATTAGTCTGCAGGAGGCACCGCCATGGCGATCACCGCACACACCGACCCCGTCCTGAATGAACTCAAGGCCCGGGCACGCGCCACGTGGAGCGCCGGCGACTACGACGCGGTCGCCGAGGGCATATGGTCGGTCGGCGAGCAGGTGGTCCGCGCCGTTGGCGTCACCAGCAATGACCGGGTGCTCGACGTGGCGGCAGGCACCGGGAACGCGGCGATCCGAGCCGCCCAGGCTGGAAGCGCCGTCACCGCCGTCGACCTGACACCCGAGCTGTTCACCGCAGGCAAACGGCGTGCGGCCGATGCGGGGGTCGAGATCGACTGGGTCGAGGGCGACTGCGAGCAGCTGCCATCCGAGGACGAGCGTTTCGACGTCGTCCTCTCCACCTTCGGCGTGATGTTCGCCCCCCGCCACGCGGTGGCGGCTCGAGAGATGACTCGCGTCCTGAGGCCCGGCGGACGGATGGGACTCGGCACGTGGACGCCGGAGGGGACGGTGGCCGATCTGTTCCGGACGGTGGCCGCGGAGCTGCCGGCACCGCCGGCGATCGCCGAGCCGCCGCTCGCGTGGGGCGATCCGGAGCACGTCCGCAGCCTGTTTCCGGACATGGCGCTCGAGTTCCGCGTGGAGCGGCTGCCGATCGATCCCGAGGTCGAGCCCGGCGAGGTCGTCGACTTCTACATCAGCTCGTTCGGGCCACTCGTGATGGCCCGCCGTGCCCTTGAGCCCGAGGGCCGCTGGGAGCCGCTGATGACACGCCTCCGCCCGGTGATCGAGAGGCTCGTGCGCGAGCCGGCGACCTACCTCCTCACCATCGGAACCAAGCCCTGACCTGCCGCGCGGATGC
>CAZADJ010000602.1:0-1157 GCA_964483845.1 uncultured Actinomycetota bacterium
GCCGCCAGCCAGGACCAGCTCGACCGCGGCCGCCGCTTCTGCTTCCTCTTCACCGACCTGGGCAACCCGACCTCGAACCACATCTACCAGGAGATCGGGTACCGCCCCGTGCGCGATGTCGACCAGTACCGGTTCGAGACCGATGCGTAGGGGCATGCCGATCCTCATGCTCATCGGCGCCCTCCTGTCCGGCTGCGCGGAGCCGATGGGCGGCCCGGTGGGCGAGTGCGGGCCCGAGTGGGAGCCGATCGTGCTCGACGGGCCCCGGCGCCCGACCCAGCTGCCGCAGACCGTGCCGGTCGAGTGCTACCGCGTCGTCGCCGAGCAGCGGATCGAGATCGGATTCTTCATGCCGCCCGGCCCGGACTGCTATGCGCTCGATCTGGTGGAGGTGATCGAGGACGACGAGGCCATCTCGCTCGAGGTCCGGGTCGGCCGTGAGACGCGACCGCTCGGTGCGTGCCCCCCGGAGCCCATGGCATGGGGAGTCACCGTGGAGCTCAACGCGCCGGCCGATGGACGCCGGGTGCTCGACGCCTCGACCGCGCCGTCGGGCTGAGTGCATCGCCGATCGGTGGCACGCCGGCCGCTACCATGAGCGGCATGACTGACGCCCCCTCCCAGCTGCTCATCAACGGCGAGTTCCGCGACGCGGCCGCCGGCGCCACGTTCAGCGCGCGCGACCCCGCTCGCGGCGCCGAGCTGGCGACCGTGGCGCAGGGCGGCGCGGACGATGTCGATGCCGCCGTATCGGCCGCGCGCGAGGCTCTCACCGGCGCCTGGGCCAAGACCGCACCGGCCAAGCGGGCCCGGATGCTCAATCGTCTGGCGCAGCTCATCGACGAGCGGACCGACGAGATCGCCGAGCTGGAGTCGCGCAACGTCGGCAAGGCGAAGTGGCAGTGTGCTGCCGAGGTCAAGGTCGCCGTCGCGACGCTCGAGCTCTTCGCCGGCACGGCCCAGCATCTCTATGGCCGTTCGCACGTGGTGAACCCGGCCGTGGTGACGTACACGCTGCGAGAGCCGGTCGGCGTGGTCGGCGCCATCATCCCGTGGAACTACCCGTTCATGATGGCGGCCTGGAAGGTGGCGCCGGCGCTGGCGACGGGCAACACCCTGGTCCTCAAGCCCGCGTCGGCGACGCCACTGAGCGCGCT
>CAZADJ010000603.1:0-1156 GCA_964483845.1 uncultured Actinomycetota bacterium
AGGTCAGGACGAACCGGCGGGTGGGCCGGTCGCGATCCGCACCGGCGGACCCCGGGGCCGCTCGGACGGTGCCTGTCTGGGATCACGGTGCCAGGACGGTGCCACGGTGCCAGGACGGGCGAGCTGCGCACCGCAGGGCCTGCGCACGATCAGACCAGCGATGGAGGAGACGTCCGATGCCGGGCATGCGCGACGCGCCGCTGCTCTACCGCTCCCTGAAGCGGATCCTCCCGCCGATCGTGACACGCTACTTCCACATGAAGACCGAGGGGCTGGAGAACGTCCCGGCGTCATCGGGAGCCATCCTCGCCGCCAACCACCTGTCGTTCATCGATTCGGTCTTCCTCCCGCTGCTGGTCGACCGGCCCGTGTACTTCCTCGCGAAGGCGGACTACTTCGAGAACCCGCGCACGCGGTGGTTCTTCGCCGGCGTCGGCACCATCCCGACCTACCGGCAGGGCGGAGAGAAGAGCCGCCGCTCTCTCGCGTCCGGCATCGACGTCCTCGAGCGCGGGGACCTGCTGGGTGTCTACCCCGAGGGAACACGCAGTCCGGACGGTCGCTTGTACCGCGGCAAGACCGGACCGGTCCGCATGGCCCTCGAAGCGGGCGTTCCGATCGTCCCGTGCGCCATCTTCGGCAGCCGTGATGCACAGCCTCCGGGCACCTACGTCCCGAAGCGGCACCCGGTGACGGTGCGCTACGGCCGGCCGATCGACCTGTCGCGCTACGCCGAGGACCGCGAGGACCCGTTCGTGCTCCGCAGCGCCACCGACGAGCTGATGTACGAGATCATGATGCTCTCCGGCCAGGAGTACGTCGACGAGTACGCCTCCAAGGTGAAGAGCGGTCAGGTCGATCTCGACGCGGCGACACATCCCGACGACGGCTCGTCAGGCGATGGTTCCGGTGCGTCCCCCGACACGTCCGCCTCGTCCACCGATCCATTCGACCCGTCGGACGGGGACGGGCACGGCTCGGAGCGCGCTGCGAGCTAGGGACGCGCGGCCGACCGACCGAGCGGGTCGCGACCGTGTCCGAGCCCGGTCCCGACGCCGCGTCGTCCGACCGCCTGGCCACTCGGTGATGCGTCGTCCGACGGCCTCGCCCTTCGGCGGCGCGTCGTCGCGCGTGGCGTCGCCTGGCTCGTTGCTCA
>CAZADJ010000604.1:0-1156 GCA_964483845.1 uncultured Actinomycetota bacterium
CGCATTTTGACGCAATTGCCGAATACCGCGACGAGCGGTTTTTCGCCCAGTCACTAGGCCTGGATACCCTGCCGTCGCCGGAAATTTTGCGCCAGCGCCTGCAGGCCATGCCCGAAAAGGCCGGCGATGCCTTCCGGGGTTTTACCCTCCGACTGCTTGCCGGCCACGGCGGCTATTTGAGCGAAACCCTTCATGGCAACGACTATAGTGTGGTCCACGTAGATGTCTCGCCCATGGACAACTCCGGCTCGGGTAAAGAAGGCGTTGGATGGACCTACAAAAACTTTGATGGCTACGCGCCAATCTTTGCCTACATCGGTCCACACGGGTTTATGTTAAACAACCAGTTGCGCAAAGGCTCGGCCCACTGCAACTGTGCGGGGACCAAAGACTGGCTGGAGAAAACCCTGAAGATGGCCGCCAGGGTAGCCCCTTCCCGACGGCTGATCGTGACCGACGCCGGCCATGACGCGGGCGAAAACCTGCGGTTGTTCGAGCAGAGCGCCGATACCGATTTGCTCGTCAAGCGCAATCTGCGAACCGAAGATCCCGCTTTGTGGCTCGAGCAGGCCCAACAGCAGACCGGGGTGAAGAATTATGAGAAAGTCGACATTGGCGCCCGCGCCTGGTATGGCGAAAAGCCTCTGCCGGTTCCGGGTAGTGAGGACGGGAAAACCCTGCGGGTGATCTGGAGGGCTACCGAACGCTTTGCCCGCCCCGACGGGCAGTGGCTGCTGGAGTCCCGGATTACCATTGACGCCTACTGGACGTCGCTGGATTGGGATCCGAAAGATATCCAGCACTTTTACCAGAAACGCGGCACCAGCGAGCAGTTTCACAGCGAGTTCAAAACCGATCTGGGCCTGGAGCGACTGTCCTCAGGCAAGTTTACGGCCAACCAGCATCTGCTGGATCTGGGTATGATCGCTTACAATCTGCTTCGGGGGTTGGGCCAGCGGTCGCTCGACAGCGGGCTGGTTCCCGGACGCAAGTCACAGAGCAAGCGCCTTCGTCTGCGAACCGTCATGCAGAACCTGATCTATATGGCCGGCCGCATGATTCGCCATGCCCGACGCCGGACCCTGCGGATTTTTCAGGGCCACGGCTGGGCTTCTACCGCCATGGCTCTGGCGCGAGGCCCCACATGAGATGGCGA
>CAZADJ010000605.1:0-1148 GCA_964483845.1 uncultured Actinomycetota bacterium
CACTTCTTCCTGTCGGGCGACTTCCAGCAGTGGAACCAGCCCACCTTCGCCCTGGACCCGCGGCGGACCAACATGGATCCCGCGCTCATCCAGGAGTTCCAGGACATCCTGGTGGACGAATACGGCTTCGACCGCTCCTTCGTGGACGGGCAGTTCGGCGTGTTCACGGAGACCAAGGACCAGGTGAACCTGTTCGGCCGGGTGGACTGGACCATCGATCCCGACCACCGGCTCACGGTGCGGGCCAACTACCTGGACTTCGAGAACCAGAACCAGCGGATCTTCTTCAACCAGGCTCGGACCGCCGGGGAGGACTTCTTCGACGAGACGATCTCGGTGGTCACCGAGCTGAACTCGATTCTCACCCCCACCATCTTCAACACCTTCCGCTTCCAGTACTCGGACGAGAAGCGGCCGCGGCCGGGACACAGCCAGCTTCCCACCATGGTCGTGACGGGAGGCGACGTGCGCACCCTGGATGGTGCCAGCACGTCGATGCAGTTCGGCGGCGAGTTCTTCGGGATCAGCTTCGCCAACCGGCTGGACGAGGAGAAGTTCCAGCTCACCGACAACCTCAGCTTCCAGCTGGGGGATCACCTGCTGAAGGTCGGCGGGGACGTCATCTTCACCAACACCTTCAACATGTTCTGGCTGAACGGGAACGGGCTGCTCCAGTTCAACGACGGGTTCGAGAGCCTGCGGAACAAGACGCCGACGTTCTTTCTCCGCTTCATGCCGGACCCCGACAATCCTCAGCCGCCCACGGCGGAGTACGGGAACCGGGAGTGGGCCTTCTACGTGCAGGACGAGTGGCAGGCCACCGATCGGTTGCTGCTCACTGCCGGGCTACGGTACGACTTCAACGAGTTCCGCGACGGCGGCTCCGCGCTGACCCGCCCGGAGTTCCAGCAGGCGGTGGAGGCGTTCGGCCTGAGCTCCACCTCGGTCCCGCGCGACCGGAACAACCTGGGGCCGCGCCTCTCGTTCACCTACGACCTGACGGGCGACGAGAGCCAGCTCCTGCGCGGCGGGGTCGGCGTCTTCTACGGGCGCCCGACGGGGGTGCTGCACTCCAACGTGCTGCTCACCACGCCGGATCCCACGCTGGCGATCTTCTGCCTCTTCCCCAGCGCGGAGGGCTACGCCGA
>CAZADJ010000606.1:0-1148 GCA_964483845.1 uncultured Actinomycetota bacterium
TGGACCTCCAGATCCTCCAGCTCCGTGCGGAATTCGACCAGCGCGTCCACCGCGGCGAACGCGGCCGCGAGCGGGCCGTCGCCTTCACCTGTCGCTCGGGATTCATTGCCGTTCCCGACCGCCAGCCGGACGATCGCACGAGACCGCTTCCCGCCGCAGCTGACCTCCAGCCCGCGCAGGCGGTGGACCTGGGGCGCGTCCTCCATGGTCCCGTGCTGGAGTATGGCGATCAGGTCCTCGTCGTAGATCTCCTTCTTCTGGTCCGCCAGCAGCTTGAAGAGCTTGTAGACCCGGGCCGTCTCGTCCAGGTTCAGCTCGTACCCGAGCTCGTGGTAGCGGCGCGTGAGGGCGTTGCGGCCGGAATGCTTCCCGAGCACCAGCTGGCTCTCCGGCACACCCACCATGGCCGGCGTCATGATCTCATACGTGCTGCGCTCCTTGATCACGCCGTCCTGGTGGATCCCCGCCTCGTGCGCGAAAGCGTTCTTCCCCACGATCGCCTTGTTCGGCTGCGGATGGATCCCGGTCAGAAAGGTCAGGAGCTGACTGCTTCGGTACAGCTCGGGCGTGTTCACGTGCGTCTCGAACGGGTAGCCGTCCCCGCGGACACGCAGCGCCATCACGATCTCCTCCAGTGCGGCGTTCCCCGCGCGCTCCCCGATCCCGTTGATCGTGCACTCCACCTGTCGTGCGCCCGACTCCAGCGCGGCCAGCGAGTTCGCCACCGCGAGACCCAGGTCGTCATGGCAGTGAACGCTCACCACTACGTCCTCGATCCCCGGCACCGTCGCCCGCAGTGTCTCCAAGATCCGGCGGTACTCGGCCGGGTGCGTGTAGCCCACCGTGTCCGGGATGTTGATCGTGGTCGCCCCCGCCGCGATCACCGCCTCCATGACCCGACACAGGAACGGCAGGTCCGTCCGCGTCGCGTCCTCCGCGCTGAACTCCACGTCATCCACGTACGTCCGCGCCCGGGCCACGCCCGCTACGGCCCGCTCCAGGCACTCCTCCCGTGACATCCGGAGCTTGTGCCGGAGGTGGATGTCGGATGTAGCCAGGAACACGTGCAGCCGCGCCCGCTCGGCCGGCTCGACCGCTTCGGCCGCTCGGTCGATGTCGTCCGCACCCACTCGCGCCAGCCCGGCGAT
>CAZADJ010000607.1:0-1146 GCA_964483845.1 uncultured Actinomycetota bacterium
GTCATCGTCGGATCTGCCGAGGCAACGACTCTGGGAAACGCAATAGTTCAAGGAATTGCTCTCGGTCGATTCGAGGATCTGTCTGAAGCTCGCCAGTGGTTGGCTCCGATCGGTGTGGCGGGAGACCGGACGTGAGTGATCCATTGTTCAAGAGTCCGGAGGAACGGATCGGTGAGATGAAGGATCTCATCTCGGAGCGAGGCGCGGTGCGCATCGATGAGCTGGCGCAAGACTTCGGAGTCAGCGAGATGACGATCCGACGGGATCTCGACGAGCTAGAGGCCCTCGGGCTCGCGCGGCGCGTGAGGGGCGGCGCCATAGCACTTGGTCCCGAGCCATGGGAGCAACGGCACCAGCACAACGCCCGCGCCAAGGCCAAGATCGCCGACAAGCTCGTGCCGATGGTCCCTGCCAGCGGCACCGTGGCCTTCGACGCATCGACCACTATCTATCGTCTTGCGGCCTCGATCGAGAACGCTCGCGATCTGGTCGTCCTAACCAACGGTTGGGACACCTTTCACTCCATGAAGGAAACACCCGGGGTCACGGCATCCTTGACCGGCGGAACGGAAGAGCCGCGCACAGGGAGCTTGGTCGGCCCGATGGCTGTGCGCACCGCGCAGAGCCTTCTCTACGACACCTTCTTCAGCTCGGCGGCCGCATTAGACCCCGAACTGGGCCCGTCTGAGGCGGCCGTGGCCGAATCAGAGGTGAAGCGGGCCTTCAGCCAGACCAGCAGCCGCATCGTGCTCGCCGTGGATCACAGCAAGCTGGGTACCAGGGCGCAGGCGCGAGTGTTCGACTTCGAGCAGATAGATCTTCTGGTCACCGATCTCGAACCGTCAGATTCCCGGCTCGACCCCTACCGCGACCGGGTCAAGATCGCCTAGGAGGACATATGCAGAGAGTCGGTTTCATACTCAAGGTCAAACAGAACCTGATCGAGGAGTACAAGCGACGGCATCGAGATGTCTGGCCCGAGATGCTGGACGCGCTGCGCAGAAATGGTTGGCACAACTACAGCCTCTTCATTCGGGACGACGGCGTGCTCTTCGGCTACTTCGAGACCCCGGAGAGCTTCCAGGCTGCCCTCGACGGAATGTCCGAGGAGGAAGTCAACGAGCGCTGGCAGGCGGAGATGGCCCC
>CAZADJ010000608.1:0-1141 GCA_964483845.1 uncultured Actinomycetota bacterium
GCCGCCGCACCGCCGTGGTCGGCGAGCTCGACCACGATGCTGACCGAACCGTCGGGGACCTCCTCACCGAGGGACCGACCGACCTCGAGCACGTCGAGCGCCAGGCGATGCACGCGACGGTCGGCGATCCGGACGGTGAGTCCGCCCACAGCCTCTGGCACGTCCTCGAGGTCCTCGCCGAACTCCTCGTCGGCCATCCAGGCGAGCGGACCACTGGACTCGCTCAGCATCTCCACGATCGCGGTCGCGAGGGTCCGCAGCCGGAGCGTCACGTCGTAGATCGCCTCGTCGTCGCCGCCGGCCTCGGTCGCACGGGCGAACCGGTCGACGAACTCACCGACGTCGGCCGCGACGTGACGCCGGAAGGCCTCCTTCGACTCCTCGTCGCCGCTCATGCGCAGCGGGTCGAAGAACGGCAGCGCCACGTCATCACCGAGGTCCCGCGGGTCCCCCTCCAAGCCGACCCAGTCGCCGGCGAGCAGCGCCTCGCCCGCGTCGCGCAGCGCGTCCGGCGCATCCTCCAGGTCACGGCGGATCGTCGCCGCGTCGAAACCGCCCTCGGAGAGCAGCGCGATCGCATCGGGATCGAGACGAACGAAGCTGCGCTCGACGTCGACGCGACGCAGCTCGAACACCTCGAAGCCGAGTGCCTCCACCGTGAACTGCATCCCGGGCCGGTCCACGCTGCCCCGGACCTCGAGGCTGCGCAGCAGCGCGGCGAACTGCGGGTCCTCCTCGCTCATGAGCGTCCGCCCCGCGTCATCGGTCTCGACCCGCAGGGTGAACGCGAACGAGTCCCGGGCGGTCTGCTCGACCGCGTCTGCCACGGCGTCGCCCGGCTCGGTCGGGGCGGTGCCGCAGGCCGCGAGGACGAGCGCGACGACCAGCAGGACGGCCGTGATCAGCCGAGGACGAGTGCGTACGAGGGGCATGGATGACCTTCGTCGACGGCACGAGGGTAGCTGCCCACACCCCGTCACGGCCGGGTCACGGTCACGTTACTCCTCGAGGCGGCCGTACACCGAGACGTGGCTCCCGCTCGACGCCGTGAACGGCGAGCGGTCCCAGCCACCCCACCGCTCGCGTAGCTCGAGCCCCGCGACCTGCGCCATCAGGTCCAGCTCGGACGGCCAGGCGTACC
>CAZADJ010000609.1:0-1130 GCA_964483845.1 uncultured Actinomycetota bacterium
ATCACCAGGCGCAGCACGTACCAGAACAGCAGCATGACGCTGGAGAACAGCTGGACCGCTGCCAGCAGCTCGGTGCCCTCGGGGTAGCTGCGCAGGATCTGCTGGGTCTCCCAGAGGATCGCGGCGCCTGCGAAGGCGATCATCGCCACCGAGAACCACGCGCCCAGGTTGAACCCGGTCAGCACCGCCACGACGATCAGCACCAGCGCGGCGACGCCGACCCACTTGAGGATCGCCCCGAGGAACGAGAAGTCCTTCGACGAGGTGATCGCCACGCCCGACAGGCCGACGAACCCGACCGTGCTGATCGCGGCAGCCTGGCCGACCGCGCCGGGCACGGTGTCGAACGCGAGGTAGAGCATGGGTGTGAAGATCAGCGCCTGCGCCAGGATGATCACGCCGTAGGCACCGAGCTGGCCGGTCTGCGACCTGGCCTTGAAGATCCAGCTGGTGGCGAGCCAGTTGGCGAGCATGAACGCACCGAGGATCAGCAGCCACGTGCCACCGCCCCGTGCGAACACGAACTCGTAGACGGCCTCGGCGATCCCGGTCGTGAACAGGAAGATCTCGAGGCCCACGAACGTGGCGATGCCACCCATGAGGTAGCCGTAGGTGCGCTTCATGTACTCGAAGCGGACGTCGACCGACGCGTCGGCGATGGCGATGGGCGGTGCGGGCGTGTAGCCCTTCGTCTCGGACACGATCACTCCTGGCCTGGCGCTGCAGATCCGGCGCAGGTGCCGGACGTGGTCCCGCTGAGTGTAGACCGGCGGGATGCACGCAGAAGCCCTGTCCCACAGGCCGCACACGCCGTGGGAGCGCTCCCCACAACCATCCCGGCCAGCCCGCCCGTCACACCCCGAGCGCGGCCTCGACCAGCTCGATGACGGCCTCCCGTTGGTCACGGTGGACCGAGTGGCCGGCCCCGTCGACGGTGGTGCTGGTCACCCCGGGGTGGGCTGCGTGCGCCGCGGTCACGTCCTCAGGATGCAGCATGGCACCGACGGCCGGATCGGCGGCGACCAGCTGCACGGAGCAGGCCCATCGGGCGATCCGGTCGCGCACGTCCCACGGGTCGTTGTGGTCGATCGTCAGGTCGGTCGTGCGGCGGCTGACCGTCGCCGCGGCCA
>CAZADJ010000610.1:0-1129 GCA_964483845.1 uncultured Actinomycetota bacterium
AGGAGGAGATCGGGGGCCTCGACGTCACCGAGCACGGCATCGAGGCGTATCCCACTGCCGGCCTCGCAGGCGCGGCCGCGCACGGCGCGACCGCTGCGACCATCGGCTCGGTCACGCCCGTGGCTCGCCCAGCGACGGAGTGACCGCCGGCGGGGACCGGCGCCGTCGGTCGTCGGTCCCCGTCGCGTTCAGCTACCGATGCTCCGGGTGCGTCGGAGCAGCCACAGACCACCACCGAACGCCAGCAGCGAGGCCAGCAGGACCAGGCCAGCGGCGGCAGGTGGCCCCGTCCGCGGCAGCGCGCTGCCCTCGACGGTGTAGGCGAGTGGCTCGACGACGACGCCGTCGTCGTCCGAGACCGGACCGTCGGGACCGGGGAACTCGTAGGTGCCGACCTCGCCGGCGTCGACGTGCAGCATCGGCCAGACGGTGGCATCGGCTGTCAGCTCCTCGTCGAGCGGCACCGAGACGTCGGTGCTGGTGCCCTCGGGGATGGCGGTGTGACCGATGACGGCGCCGGGTGCCCCGTCGTCGTCTGCGTGGATCACCACGAAGCCGGTGGCGCCGGTGATGGTGACGCTGTCGACCACGACGCTGGTCCCGTCCCCGCTCTGGTCGTTGACGGTGATGGCACCGCTCACCTCGTCCTCGGCGGTGGCGTCCGTGTCGTCGGTGTCGTCGGTGTCGTCGGTGTCGTCGGCCGAGCTGTCGTCGCCGGTCGCCGCCGACTCGACCACGATCGTCCCCGCCATCCCCGCGCCACCGGGTCCCCCGTGGATCCGGCAGAAGTAGGGGTACTCACCGGGCTGGTCGAAGGTGTGCTCGAACGAGTCGCCCTCCTCCATGCAGTTGCCGCCCGCAGCGTCGGCGAACGACTCGCAGTCCGGGTTCGAGTCGAACGAGCCGTCATCGGCCGTGACCGTGTGCGGGTTGCTGCCCGAACTCGTCCACGTGACGTCATCGCCCTCGGTCACGGTCAGCGTCGGCGGCTCGAAGGCGTTGTCCACGACCGCCACGTCGTGGGACGCGGCCGAGGCGGTCGCCGCCAGCGGAATCGCCAGCACGAGCGCACTCAACGCGCTGATCGCCATGGTCTGTGTCCGGTTCCTCATCGCATCCTCCCTGGGCT
>CAZADJ010000611.1:0-1123 GCA_964483845.1 uncultured Actinomycetota bacterium
CACGTTGTCGAGCGTGTGACCGGGGCCGGGATAAAAGACCTCCACCGGCCCGACCGGTACCACGTCGCCGACGGACGCGAGCGCGGACAACGCAGCCGGCGGACGGACGTCTTTGGTTACCAGCGAGCGGGTCAGTGCATGCGCCACTACGGGGATGCCGCGCGCGTGGAGGTATCGAGTCCCGGACAGGCGATCCTCGTGATGGTGCGTGACAAGCATGAGGCGAATCGGCCGTCGCAGCTCACGCTCGATCCGCTCGACCAGAACCTCTGTCTCACGGTCTCCCCAGGCGGAGTCGACAAGCAGCAGGCTATCGCCGTCCGCCACGACCAGTCCGTTGGACGGGACACTTCCTGCCGGGAATTCGCGCACCGTAGTGTGGAGCCATACGCCCGGGGCCAGCTCGCGCAACTTCAGCTCCGCCGTCGTCTCGGCCGATGACGCCCGGGGATCCGGCGCGCCGATTTCTTCCTCGAAGCCCACTTCCTGTCCCCGGGTACAGCCCACCGCGATCAGCATCAGGAGCGCGAGGCTCGGCGGCACGGCGACCCGCGGACGACGCGCTCTCATTCGAATGACTCGGAGCCCGCTGTCTGGCGCTCCCACTCGAGGAGGAGGCGCTTGCGCCAGAGCCCCCCGCCGTAGCCCGTGAGCTGCCCGTCGGCCCCGACCACCCGGTGGCAAGGAATCACGATCGCGATCCGGTTGTCGCCGTTTGCCCGGCCGACGGCGCGAACCGCCTCCGGTCTGTCGAGCTGCCGCGCCAGCTCAGTGTAAGTGCGGGTGGCGCCATACCGGATCCCGCGCAGCGCCTGCCAGACTCTCCGCTGGAACTCGCTCCCAGGGGTGACCAGCGGCACGTCGAATTCCATCCGGGTTCCGTCGAAGTACTCGCCCAATTGCACCTTCAGCTCCCGGGCGACCGGGTTCGCCTCCGGCACGTACGCGCAGTCCAGACGGCGGCTCAGGCGGCGGAGCTGCGTCTCCAGCATCGGCCGGTCGGTAAACTCCAGCAGGCAGACGCCTTCCTCCGTGGCCCCCAGGAGCATGGGACCCAGGGGCGTGTGGGCGCGGCACAGGTGGACGACCGTGGCATTCCGGCCGCGGGAAGGTGAATGGCCGG
>CAZADJ010000612.1:0-1122 GCA_964483845.1 uncultured Actinomycetota bacterium
GAGCTGTTCGAGCAGACGATCGAGGCACTCGCGAAGGCCGTCGACGCACGGGACAAGTACACCCGGAACCACTCGAGCCGGGTGAGCCACATTGCCGAGGCGATGTGCCGCGTGATGCGGCTGCCGGAGAGCGAGATCGAGAAGATCAAGTGGGCGGGGCTGCTCCACGACGTCGGGAAGATCGGCATCCGCGACAACATCCTGCTGAAGGAGGGACCGCTCGACAAGCACGAGCGGATCCTCATGAACCAGCACCCGACCATCGGGGCGGAGATCGTGCAGCCGGCGACCCAGCTGGCGTCCGAGGCACCGCTCATCCGCGCGCACCATGAGTGGTTCAACGGCTCGGGCTATCCGGACGGCGTCGAGGCGCTCGACATCCCGCTCGGCGCCCGCATCCTCACCATCGCCGATGCCTACGAGGCGATGACGAGCGCCCGGCCGTACCGCAAGACGCCGCTCAGCCACGAGCAGGCCAGGGACCAGCTCGAGAAGTTCGCCGGCATCCAGTTCGACCCCGAGATCGTGCCGATCCTGCTCAACCTCGATCGGAGCATCCTCGACCGGCCACCGGACCGCGAGGACGAGCTGCCGACGATGCTCCACCAGCCCGACCCGCGCGACGAGCCGGACACGCAAGTGGGCACAGGAGGGATCGAACCCGAAGCGAAGTCGAGGCCCGCCCTGGCCTCGGATGATGTTTCTTAGCACCATCCTCCTGGCGCTCATCGTGGGCGCCATCGCGGGGGGCGGGCTCCCCCGACTCGCCGACCTTCGGCTGCGCTGGACGGTCGTCCTCCTCACCGCCCTCGCCCTGCGGCTGGCCGCGGGGCTGAGCCGCGAGCTGGGCATCGGCGTCGAGATTCCGGTCGGCTGGGCCTTCATCGCCGCCTACGGGCTCATCTTCGCGTGGCTCTGGCAGAACTGGCGCGTGCCCGGGCTGCAGATCGCGGCGGTCGGTATCGGCGCAAACCTGCTCGCGATCCTGCTGAACACCGGGCAGATGCCGATCTGGGCCGGTGCCTACACGGCGGCCGGCTTCACCGAGGCCGATATCGCCAACGACCCGTTCCACTTCCTCCTGCGGACCGATACGATCGCCGAGTTCGTCGCCTCCGGCGG
>CAZADJ010000613.1:0-1121 GCA_964483845.1 uncultured Actinomycetota bacterium
GCCTCGTGGTAGTCCACGGTCCAGTCACGTATCCGGCCGGCATTGGCCGGGTCCGGGTCCACGCCCACGATCACCTGGGAGTACGTGACGTCGCGGTGGGCGAACGCGGTCTCGTCGGCACCGACGCGGTTGACCGCGCCGTCGATCGGGTACAGGTGCATGGACGAGTGCATCGTGGGCAGTGCGTCGGCGAAGCGCTGGTGCTGTTCGACAGCCTCGTCCGAGACGGTCCGGAAGAAGTCGCCACGCCAGTACCACTGCAGCCCCGGCGGGTAGAGCCCGTCGAACGCGGACTGCAGCCCGGGATACGGCGCCTCGTGCGTCCCGTCCCATGCCGGCTCCATCGCACGTACCGGGGCGAACGCCTCGTGCGCGTCGGCAGGATCGCCGAGGTAGCACCACATCACCGCGCAGGCCTTGTGCATGTGGAAGGCCTCCGGGAACGGCTCCACCGGCGGCACCGTCATCGTGGCGAAGAACCCGTACAGGTCCTCGTCGGCGGCCGGCAGGAACTCCCGGTACCACCGCAGCACGTCCGCCGTCTGCGACACGGGCCAGGCGGTGGGGCCACAGATCACCGTGTGCACCGGGTGCAGGCGGAAGGTGAAGGAGGTGACGACGCCAAAGTTGCCCCCGCCGCCGCGGATCGCCCAGAACAGGTCCGGGTGGTCGGTCTCGGAGGCCGTCACGACCGTGCCGTCGGCCAGCACGACCTCGGCCTCGACCAGGTTGTCGATCGTCAGCCCGTGCTTGCGCGACAGGTAGCCGTGCCCACCGCCGAGCGTCAGCCCGCCCACACCCGTGTTGGCGATGATGCCGAGGGGGGTCGCCAGTCCATGCTCGTGGGTGGCGGCGTCGAGCTGGCCCGCGGTGGCACCGCCCTGGACCCTGGCGGTCCGGGCGTCCGGGTCCACCTCGATCGCGTTCATCGGCGAGAGGTCGATGACCAGCCCGTCGTCGATGGTCCCGAAGCCGGGGCCGCTGTGGCCACCCCCGCGCACCGCGATCGCCAGCCCCGCGCGCTTCGCCGTGTCCAGTGCCGCCTGGACGTCCTGGACCGTCCGGCACCGGGCGATCAGCGCCGGACGACGGTCGATCATGGCGTTGTAGACGGCCCGGGC
>CAZADJ010000614.1:0-1118 GCA_964483845.1 uncultured Actinomycetota bacterium
CCAAGCGCAACGGCAAGACACGTCCCGGACCGATCGGGTTCGATGCCCGACTTAGACCGCGGCAGCGGTTCTGGTGCCGCGGATGTCGAAGCAGCTTCACGGCCCCGCGCGCGGCCGCGGCCAGTGGCGCACGGTTCGCCGACGAGGTCCGGTTCGAAGCGATCCGCGGCTACGTCCAAGGCCTGGCGTCCTACCGGATGCTGTCGGTCCTGCTGGAGTCGCGCCTGGAAGCACGCATCTCACCGGTCACCCTCAACCGGTGGGTCGATCAGGCCGGCGAGCAGGCCAAGACCCCGCTGGAGGTCTCTGCCGAGCTGCGTCCCCGTTGGGGTGGGGTGCTGGGGGTCGACGGCAAGAAGTTGTGGCTGGCCGGTGGGCGCACTGGATGCCTGCTAATCGCGGTCGATCAGGCCACTCAGGACATCGTTCACGCCCTGGTGCTCGACGCCGAGACCGCTGAGGGGTTCCGACGCATCGTTCATGAGAGCGTCGTCGAGGCTGCATATCCCCTGGTCGGGCTGGTGATCGACGACGCCACCGGCTGGCTGGCCACGTGGCGCGACTTCTTCCCGCGGGCACCGTTGCAGCTGTGCCGCGTGCACTTCGACCGCCGTCTTGATCAGGACATCCCGAAGTGGACCCGCCGCGGCGAACAGCGCGTCGCACTCCATGCCGAGTTCAAACAACGCCTCCGTGAGTTGCTGTACTCCCCCGACTACGATCATGCTTGCCGGCTCTACTACGCCCTGGTCGCCGACCGTGCCCGCTACCAGCGCATCGGCCGCCGCGACGTCCTGGCCAACCTCACCGCGAAGTTCAATCTCTACTTCACCCATCACCAGCTCGAGGGCATGCCCGCCGACACCAACCGCACCGAGAACGTCATCCGCCAGCTCGGCCGCAAGCTCCGACTCATGGAGAGCTTCGCCAGCATCGAGTCCGCCGAACGCTTCAGCCGACTCCTCATCGGCTGCTACCGGTTCAAGAGGTTCACCGACTCCAACCACCGCGGACACAACGGCCGATCCCCCCTTGAGATCGCCGGCATCGACATCACCGGCCGCGACTGGCTCACCTTCCACCTCACCCGTGAGCAACACACAAAGTGACGCCCCTCA
>CAZADJ010000615.1:0-1116 GCA_964483845.1 uncultured Actinomycetota bacterium
GGCGCGGCGGAGTCGTCTCAACGCTCGACGTGCACCTCGACGGGGACCTCGACGCTCATCCCGTCGCCGCTCGCGCTCACGGTGATGGTGTGCGTGCCTGGGCTCAGCTCGGCCGCCGCGACGTACAGCTCGGGGTGACCGGGGGAGTGGTCGAGGTCGTCCAGCGGCCCGTCGACGTCCGAGGTGAACGTCACCGTCCACGGGGACGGGTGCTCCGTGCGCGTCTCACCCGGGGCGGTGTGGTGGATCACGATGGGTTCGAGCACGAGGTACGACTGGTCCGCGCCGACCCGGATCGGACCCTCGTCGCGGTCGAAGCGGATGTCCAGATGCTCCTCGAAGTCGACGTCGATCTCGGTGCCGGCGTGGGCGAGGTCGGCGGCCAGCCCGTCGGTGACGAGCGCCACCACGTGGGCGGCCCCGCGTCCGTAGCGGGTCGGATCCAGGTGGAGGCTCCCCCCGTGGACCGCCAGCGTCCGTCCCGACACCCGCGCGCTGTGCAGCTCGACCCGCACGTGCTCGGGATCGCCCACGGTGGTGACGTCCACGTCCACCGGGTCCCGCAGCGTCGCGGGGACCGCGCCGATCTCGACGCCCACGGTCGCGTCCGCCTCCTCCACGTACCGGTGGGCGCCGGCCTCGACCTCCAGCGTCGCCACAGCCGACGGGTCCTCGATGCCGAGGTGGAGGCCGAACACCCCCGGCTCCGCGATGTCCCCGCCGTCGCGCCCCTCACCGCCGGTCGACCCCACGGTGGTGCGGTCCTCGACGAGGACCCGCCCGTCCCGGTCCAGCAAGCGCCCCACGACGACCTCGGAGGTGTCGGCCGGCTCGTCGCCGGCCTCCGGGCCCCCGGCGCCGGCGGCGTCGGCCCGTCGCAGGCCGATCCGCCACCCCGTGTCGCGGACGTCGAGGTCCCCGTCGAGGTAGGTGCCGTTGACGCGCAACGCCGCGATCGGGACGTACTCGGCGGCGTCCGGTGTCGGCTCCGACACCGTGACGGCGACGTCGCACGCGGTCAGGGCCGTCACGAGGATCGCTACAGCCAGCCATCCTGGCGTAGCAGCCGCCACGGTCCGTACTCGAGCTCGCATCATCGCGCTCCGGGTTCGGCCG
>CAZADJ010000616.1:0-1115 GCA_964483845.1 uncultured Actinomycetota bacterium
TACCTGGAGTTGCTGTGGGTGGCCGACGAGGACGTGTTTCGGGAACGTTGGGCTTCATGGCATGAGCCGCACACTCAGCGGGCGAACTGGCGAACGACTGGAGCTTCACCTTTCGGACTCGCGTTTCACCGGACCGATCCCACGGACACTGGGGTGCCCGTCGTCTTCCAGGTTGAGGACTGGTGGGATGAAGCGGGTGGCTACGTGACCACCGCCGATGCCGAGATGCCATTTCTCATGCTGATGGGGCCGCGATACGCCATGCCGGATCCCGTTTGGATGACGCCGGCAGCGCGGCGCGCAGCGGAGAACGCCGCTGGAATCCGACGCCTCACAAGCTGGTCACTCGCCATCCCTGGAGAGGCCCGGCATGAGGCGATCAAGCTCCTGCAGCGAGTAGGTGCGCTGGAGGTTACGCCTGGCGCGAGCGAGCATACGATCACGCTCGTTTTCGATGGGGGCCGACAGGGGAAGACGTTCGACGCACGACCGGATCTCCCCATCGTGATTCGCTATTGAGTGGCCATCATCGACGGGGCCGTTCGGACTACGACTTCCGATAAACGGATACGCCGATCAGGAGAGCGGCATGTCGACGCAAGCGGATGTCGAAGCAATCTCGGATCTCCGGGCGCGAGAAGTTGCCGCGGCCGAGGCCGGGGACGTAGAAAAGCTCTTGGCGGTTCGTACGGACGACTTCGTGGCCATGCCGCCCGGTCAGCCACCTGTACGGGGCAAAGCAGATGTCCGTGTTTTCCTTGAAGGCATGTTCAACACTGTCACGGTTCAAGAGAGCGTCGTATCCGAGCAGTTAATCGTCGCTGGAGATTGGGCTTACGATCGGGGAATCTTCACCGGGACGGCAACCGTCCAGGAGAGCGGAGATCACATCGCTCTCGACGGTAAGTATCTCTGGATCGCCGAACGCCAGGCTGACGGATCCTGGCTCTATGCGGTCCAGATGTGGAGTGACAATCAGCCTCCTCCAAGCGGATAAGACAGAGATCGCCGTGCGAGTCGGCTAAGGGACCGACTTCTCACACAAGCGGTTCTGCCCCCCTGACAGGCGCCTTCGCGACGCGTTAGCATGGAGGCACGCGGGCCGTCTTCGCCGC
>CAZADJ010000617.1:0-1112 GCA_964483845.1 uncultured Actinomycetota bacterium
ATCGGGGCCGCGAGCGGTTCGAACGGCAGCTGTGGGACCACACACAGGAGCGCGGGCTGCTGGCAGACATGCAGGCGAGCACCGGTCGGACGCAGCAGCCGCATTAGGTTCGAGCCCGCTGGCGTTCGTATGCAGGAGGAGGGCAGGCCGTGGACTTCGGAGTGCACCTACCGTTGATCGACTTCGGTGATGGACTGCTCGCACCACGTGAGCTGCGCGACTACACGGCGACGGCCGACGATCTCGGTTACGCCACCCTGTCGGCGAACGACCACCTCGTCTGGCAGCGGCCGTGGCTGGATGGGCCCACCACGCTGACGAGCGTGCACGGGGACGCCGGCGACATGGCGTTGGCGACGAGCATCAGCCTGCCCGCGGTCCGTCATCCGACCGTTCTCGCCAAGTGGCTGACCACAGTGGGTTGTCTGACCGACAACCGCATCATCGCCGGGCTCGGTCCCGGCTCGTCGAGCGCCGACTACGCCGCCGTGGGGGTTCCGTTCGAGGAGCGGTGGGCACGGTTCGACGAAGCGCTCCGTGCGATCAAGGCCCTGATCCGCGGCGATCCTGCGCCGGCCGGAACGTTCTATGACCTCGACGGCGTCCGCTTGGAACCGTTGCCATCGACGCCACCGGAGGTGTGGTTCGGCAGTTGGGGGTCCGACCGTCGGTTACGGGCCATGGCCCAGATCGCCGACGGTTGGATGGCGTCCGGATACAACACGACGCCGGAAGGTTTCGCAGAAGCCCGGGAACGGCTGGACGGTCACCTGACCGCCTGCGGACGCGACCCGGCAGCGTTCCCCGATCTCATCGCGACCATGTGGCTGTACATCACCGACAGACGCGAGGAGGCGCAGCACGTCCTCCAGGAGATCCTGGCCGGGATCCTGCGTCGTGACCCCGATCAGCTCGCGGGGCAGCTTCCGATCGGGCCTGCCGACCGTTGCGTCGACCTGCTGAACTCGTACGAACGAGCCGGTGCCCGCCAGATCCTGCTGTGGCCGATCCGAGACCCCGTGCGCCAACTCCACCTGTTCCACGAACTCGTCAGGCCGAACGTCGGCGGATGACCGGTACCCGGGGCGTAGTTGGGGCGACCGGATGTTCCC
>CAZADJ010000618.1:0-1108 GCA_964483845.1 uncultured Actinomycetota bacterium
GGCGGAGCTGGACGCAGCTTGCCTTGGCCGGAACCGTCGGTGCATGTCCGCGCCAGTCCCTTCCATACGGAAGTCCGGCGGCGGTGTGCTGGTCGGTGGCACTAGCCTGGCTCGTCGAGGATGACCAGGGGATCGGGGGTCGGAGCGGTGAACAGTGCGGTCAGCATCCTGATCGTCGAGGATGAGGATGACGTTCGCAGTCTGATGCGGACGGTGCTCCAGCGAGGGGACAGTGGCCTGAACGTGGTCGGAGAGGCTGTCGACGGGGCCGAGGGTCTGGAGCGCTGGTCCGAGCTTCGTCCTGAGATCGTCGTCGCGGACCAGCGGATGCCGCGCATGGATGGGATGACGATGATCGGGGAGATCCGTCGCCGCGCCCCGGAGCAGAAGATCGTCCTGTGCTCCGCTTACCTCACCGACGATCTGCTCCGCGACGCGGAGGCGATGGACGTCGTCTGTCTCCGCAAGGGGCAGGTCATGGAGCTGCCCGACACCGTCCACGAGCTCGTGCGACGGTCGTGACCTCCCAGCGACCGTCGGCTTCGGTCCGAGACGATGATGTCGGCTCGGGCGGTCAGGACCCGGTCGCCGGTCTACGCCAGGCGCAGGAGCGCTGGCGTCTGATCCTCCAGACCGCGCATGACGCGTTCGTCAGCATCGACGAGCGGGGTGTGATCATCGAGTGGAACCGTCGGGCTGAGAAGGTCTTCGGCTGGTCACGCGAGGAGGCGATCGGCCGCGAGCTCGTGGACACGATCATCCCGCCCGACATGCGTGCGGCTCATCTCGCCGGGCTCGAGCGCTTCCTGGAGACCGGCGAGGGTCCGGTGCTCTTCCAGACGGTCGAGCTGCCCGCTCTCCACCGCACGCGCGGGCGCTTCGATGCGGAAGTGACGATCTGGCCGCACCAGCTCGACGATCGGTGGACCTTCCACGCCTTCGTCCGCGACATCACGCAGGACAAGCGCATGCGGGCGCACGTGGCGCTGCTGCAGCGGGTCACCGCGGTCGCGAACGAGTCCTCCGACATCGAGGCCACGACGGATACCGCTCTGGAGGAGGTCTGCGAGCTGACCGGCTGGCCGCTCGGCCACGCCTACCTCGTCGA
>CAZADJ010000619.1:0-1106 GCA_964483845.1 uncultured Actinomycetota bacterium
CCCGACGCTCCGGATCGGCTGGAACCCACGCCGTGGTGGCGGGGAGATGACGGGTTCGACGAGTTCGTCGGACTCACCGAGCGGACCCCGTTCGATCGGGGTGAGGGCCTGCCCGGGCGGGTACTGGAGAGCGGCGCGCCGGTGTGGATCAGCGATCTCGCCGCCGATCCCAACTTCCCCCGCGCCGAGGGGGCGCTCGAGGCCGGGGTGCGTTCGGCTTTCGGGTTCCCGGTCCGGGCGGGTGACGAGGTCGTCGCCGTGCTCGAGTTCTACAGCACCGAGGTCGCCGAACCCGACGAGGCGCTACTCGAGCTGATGGCCGATGTCGGCGTGCAGCTCGGCCGGGTCTTCGAGCGGGCCCGGGCCACCGAGCAACTGCGTGCCGCCGACCGCATGAAGGCCCGGCTCATCCAGAGCGTCTCCCACGAGATGCGCACCCCGCTGGCGACGATGACCGGGTTCTCGGCGTTGCTCGTCGAGGACTGGGACGACCTCGACGAGGACGGCAAGCGCGCTTACGCCGACTCCATCCACCGGCAGGCCCGGCGGCTGTCGCGGCTGGCGGAGGATCTGCTCACCACCAGCCGTATCGAAGCCGGCGTGCTCGAAGGGAACCCGGAGGAGGTCCGACTCGCCGATGGCGTCCCAGAGGTGATCGCCGACGTCGATATCGACGAGGACGAGATCGAGGCGGACGTCGATCCCGACCTGGTGGTCCGCGTCGACCGGGACCACCTCACCCAGATCATCACGAACCTGCTGTCCAACGCGGTGACGCACGGCCAACCGCCGATCCGCATCCGCGCCGAGCCGAACACAGACGACGTGCACCTCCGTGTCAGCGACGCCGGACCCGGGATCAGTGCGGAGCTGCGCGATGAGGTCTTCGAACGCTTCGTCACCAGCTCCGATGAGGCTGGTGGCACCGGCCTCGGACTGTCCATCTCACGTGACCTCGCCCGTCTCAACGGCGGCGACCTCTGGTACGAGGCGGGCGACGCTCCCGGGGCGACCTTCGTGGTGCGCCTACCAACCGCCTGAGCGTGTATCAGAGCGCAACCGAGCGCTCCGTCACCGTGAGATGTGGACGAAGGGGCAACCCTCGC
>CAZADJ010000620.1:0-1106 GCA_964483845.1 uncultured Actinomycetota bacterium
TACTCGTCCTCGTTGTGGTGGTAGTGGAGCGGGGCCGCCAGGGCCCGGGGGGCGATGGGGTGGTGGACCACGGCGAACCGCCCGCCGGTGTCGGGGCCGTCGATCTTCCAGTCGACCCCGAGGCCGCCGAAGTCGAACGAGTCACTTCCATCCGGGAGGATCACCGTCGGCTTCTCCGCGCCGGAAGACGCCTCCCGGGCAGGGCCGAACGCGGTGGTCGAGGGGGTCGGGTCGCTCTTCATCTTCGTCTCTCCTTTGCTGGGTCCCGCTGGTCATGAAGTAAACAATATTGTTCATTACACTGGACCACAGTTTGATAAATCATTAAAGCCTTGTCAAGATATTTATGAACGGATATGTTTTATTCATGAGCGTGGAAGAAACCAGGCGCCGGATCGTCGAGGCGACGCGGGAGCTCCACGAGGAGGTCGGCCCCGCGGCCACCACGATCACGGCCATCGCGGAGCGGGCGGGGGTGCAGCGGCTCACCGTCTATCGCCACTTTCCGGACGAGGAGGCGCTGATCCACGCGTGCTCGTCCGACTGGCGGGAGGATCACCCGGCACCCGATCCGTCCTCGTGGAGCGGGGTCGGTGATCCTGTCCGGCGGCTGCGCCAGGCGCTGACCGAGATCTACGCCTATTTCCGGGAGGGCGCTCCCATGCTCGCGCGGGTGCTTCGGGACGAGGAGGAGGTCCCGGAGCTGGCCCGGGTCATGGCGCCCTGGTGGGAGTACATGCGGGAGATCGCCGGCGGGCTCGCGGCGGGGTGGGGTGTGGAGGCGGAACGGCAGCGGCTCGTGCGAAGCGCTGTCGGTCATGCGCTCCGGTTCGAGACCTGGCGCTCCCTTTCCGACGAGGGACTCTCCGGAGAAGAAGCCGTGGAGCTCATGACCACACTGGTGGCGATCGTGGCCGGTCGGGGGGAGGAGCCATGACCGACGCGCTGCCGTCCTGGCTCGACCGGACGGAGTATCCCTTCGCTCCCCGCTCCTTCGAGACGGAGGACGGACGGATCCACTACGTGGACGAGGGCGAGGGCGCGGCGATCCTCCTGGTCCACGGGACGCCGACCTGGTCCTTCCTCTACCGGTCGCTGATCCGGGA
>CAZADJ010000621.1:0-1104 GCA_964483845.1 uncultured Actinomycetota bacterium
GGGGGCCCCTGGACGCGTACGCGGTGCGTGGCCGTCGCCGTGTTGCCGTCGCTGTCCTCGACGGTGAGCACCACGGTCGTCGCGCCCGGACGCTGGTAGCGGTGGGCGACGGTCTCGAGGTCGTCGCCCTCGTAGGTGTCGCCGTCGCCCATGTCCCAGTGCCAACTCACGATGTCGCCGGTGCTGGCGGAGCCGTCGAAGGTGATCTGCGTGCCGGCCCGCACCTGGTCGGGCGCGTCGATCGCCGCCTCGAGGTCCTCCTCGGGGTCCGGATCGGGGTCGGTCGTGCCCGAGTCGTCGAGCTGGGAGGCGTCGTGGATCAGCTCGAGGTCGATCCCCGCGTCCTGTGCCGCCATCTCGATGCCACGCGCGGTGTTGGTGCCGGCGATGATCCCGCCGGAGGTGCCGATCACGAGGTGGGTCAGCACACCGGCCGCCGTCTCGCCCTCGACGAGGTCGTCGGGGGTGGCGCTGGCGATGTTCACGCCCGAGCCGGAGTCGCCGGGGCTGGCGGCCGAGGTCGCGTACCACGCGTTGTCGTCCGACGTCGCGCCGAGGCCGGCGCGGCCCTTGGTCGGGACCGCCTCCCCGACGACGACACCGTTGCCGTAGTGGACGATCAGGTCGCCCTGCTCGACGTTGGGGGTGTCGGCGCTGCGTGGACCGTTCCACACCGGCATGTCGGGGCGGATCTCGTCCCACAGGTCCTCGGGGATCTCGACGATCCCGAAGTCGTGGCCGACCGCGGCGCTGCCCGTCGACTGGCGCGCGTAGACGAGGTCGCCGAGGTCGCGAGTCTCACCCGGGTAGACGCCCTCCGCGGCTGTGACCAGACCGCTGCCGCCGCCGAGGCAGGTGGCGACGCAGGCGCGCACGCGCAGGGTGTTGTCCATGTCCCAGTCGGCATCGTCGCCGTGGGTGGAGGTGAAGGTCTCGCCCATGAAGCAGTGGCCGGCCGCAGCGAGGTAGACGGTGCCGCTGTCGACGTCGCGGAAGATGAACGCGGCCGTGCAGATGCCGGTGTAGGTCGCGTCGTCGGCCGGGTCGTAGAAGTTGACGATCAGGGTCGAGCCGGGCCCGATGCCGATGGAGTCCTCGGGGACC
>CAZADJ010000622.1:0-1102 GCA_964483845.1 uncultured Actinomycetota bacterium
ACCTGGACCGAGCAGGCCAAGCTCACCGCCACAGACCCCGCCGCGTTCGACCAATTCGGCATCTCGGTTTCCGTGTCCGGGGACACGGCCGTGGTCGGGTCCCTGCTCGACGACGACGCCGGCCCGGCCTCCGGATCGGCTTACACATTTGACGTGGTCCCGCCGGACACGTTCGTGACGTCCGGGCCCCCGGGAGCCACGAGCAACTCCAACGCGACCCTCCACTTCATCGGCACGGACAACCGCACGTCCTCCGGATCGCTCACCTTCACCTGCTCGCTCGACTCCGCAACCGCCTCCCCGTGCACATCCCCGGTCACCTACACCGCCCTGGCCGAGGGTGCCCACACCTTCTCAGTGGCGGCCACCGACGCCACCGGCAACACCGACCCCACCCCGGCCACCCACACATGGACCATCGACACCACCGGTCCGGAGACCGAGTTCGACACGACCGACCCAGACGTGGTCGCGAACGTGGCCGGGGCCCTCGTCGTACCGGTGCGCGGGCAGGTCACCGACGCGCTGACCGCCGTGGCCTCCGTGCAGGTCACCTTCACAGCCCAAAGCCCGGGGACATCGGACGTCACCGTGTCCGCCTCGCTGGACTGCGACCCGACCGGCCGCTCCTGCACCTGGACGGCCGAGCCGCCCCGCGCCACCGGCATCTACGAGGTGACCGCCGCAGGCACCGACGCACTGGGCAACGCGGGAGATGTGGCCGGGCCCGTATCGGTCATGGTGGTGGGAGCCGGCTGAGAACCCGCAGACGACCAGCGGGTCCCGAACGGAGAGATTATGAATAGAACGCAGAGCAGCCGAAGAAGAGCACTAGCGGCCGCGGTGGTTGGGCTGGCCCTTGTGGCGGCGGCCGCGCCGGTGGGGGCGGTGACGGAGGAGGCCAAGCTCACTGCCGCAGACGCTGCCGCGGGCGATCGCTTTGGTCGATCGGTGTCGGTGTCCGGGGACACGGCGGTGGTCGGATCGTACCTCGACGATGACGCGGGCTTGGAATCCGGGTCGGCGTACGTGTTCACTCGCACGGGCGTCAGCTGGACCCAGCAGGCCAAGCTCACCGCGTCGGATGCCGCTGCGGGCGACG
>CAZADJ010000623.1:0-1101 GCA_964483845.1 uncultured Actinomycetota bacterium
GCCGTCGCGACGGATGATCCGCGGACGACAGCTCCGGTCAGATGGATACCCCCCTCAAAGTGTTTAGCAACGCCCGATGCGCCTGCCTCTTGACCGCGCGCCAGAGCGACTATGGCAGCAGCGTGAGCCTCGGGACGTGTCGCGGCCGCACCACCTCGAAGTCTCGTCGATCCAAGGTGGCGACCTCGGTGACGCCGAGTCGTTCGCACACGGTGACGACCGATGCGTCGACCGTGCCGAGCTCCAGGTCGCTGTACGTGGCGACGAGCTCCGCGATGCGCATCCAGTCAGCAGGCTGCACCGGCTCCGCGACGAACGTCCCTGCGGCGAAGTCGCCGAGCAGCCGCACCTCTGCCTCGTAGCCGAGCCGTGTCCCGACGAGGTAGACGACTTCGGTGACGACCAGGGTCGGGACGACGAGCGGACCGGGATCGGTCTCGAAGAGGTCGAGGCTGTCGTTGTGACGCCGGTCGTCGGCGTCCACGTAGGCGTACAGCGGGCCCGCGTCGACGACGAGCGCTATGAGCCGATCTCCGCCGCCAGGATCTCCTCGATGCGTTCAGAGATGTCCTCGCGTCCACTGCGACCTGCCCCAGCGGCCCCGAACCGACGGCCGCCCGCAGGACCGCGAAGGTACGCCTCGATCGCCTCCCGAGTGAGCTCGGAGATCGTCACCTCACGTCGGCGCGCCTCGTGACGCAGCAGGGAGTCGAGGTCGTCAGGAAGTTTGATCGTCGTTCTCTTCATGTATGCCAGCATACCACGGCCACGCGTCACGATCCGCCAGACATTCACCGTCGCCGACAACGAACGCTCTTCCAGGACGTCGCCAAGACCGAGGCGGGCGAGCGCACCATCGCACTCGACCGCACCACCTCCAAGCGCATCGGCCACTCCGACCCGGCGATCACGTACTCGATCTACGCCCACACCCTGCCCGGGGACGACCCGGCCGCCGCAGAGACCGCCGCCGCCGCGATCCTCGGAGGCTGAATCCGGACCGCAACCCCGACGTGCCCTCGGCTGTCAGCCGGGGGCCTCGTCGGTGCCACGCCGAGCGGATGTTGCCAGATGTTGCCAGAACGGCCGGTGAGCGTGACC
>CAZADJ010000624.1:0-1097 GCA_964483845.1 uncultured Actinomycetota bacterium
GCGACGAAGACGATGAGCGTGTAGATCCACGCTGCGAGGTACCCGCCGGAGACGTCGACAAGGAGTCCGAACACGAACGGGCTCACCACTAGGCCCCCTTGGAAGCCGGCTTGTACGGCCCCCGATGACCGCCCGGCAGGCTGACCGGTCCACCCGCGGACGACGATCACCATCGCCACCGCGTTGAAGGCACCGGCGGTAGCTCCAACGGTGGCCACTCCAGCCCACAGGGCGGCTTGTGACCCCGTCAGGGCCGACGTCACAACCGCTGCCTGGCCCGCCGTGGAGAGGACTGAGATCGAAGTCAGCGCTAGGAAGTGGCGGTCCGTGCGGTTCGTTATCTCCGCCCACAGCAGTCGGCCGGTCACGCCGCTCACACCGAGAACGGTGATGAGCTGCGCTGCGGTGCTCGGCCGTATCCCGAGTTCATCGTTCGCGAACAGCGCAACGTACGAGGTCAGGCACACGGTCCCGGCACCGGCGAAGAACGCGAGCACACTCAACCACCGGAGCGGTACGACAGGCTGCGTCCGGCTGCCAAGTGGGTCATCTGCAGCCCGCGCGGCATCATCGCTCGGTACGGCAGCGAGGCTGAGGGGCGCGGCCACGAGCATCAGTGCTCCTACCGCCAGGAAGACGGCCTGCCATCCATGCCGGACCGCTAGCGGTGCGAGGAGTGCACCTGCGAGGATCGATCCGATGAAGACACCGGATTGCTTGATACCGATTGCGGAACCTCGAGCACGTACTGGGATGTTGCTAGCCGCGATCGCGTTGGTGGCGGGGTTGCTCGCACCGATCGCAAGCCCACCGACCGAGATCGCGAGGAGGAACCAGACGTAGGTGTCCGCGCGTGACATCAGGGCGAAGCATCCGCCCGCGGTCACGAAGAGCACGACGAGCATCCGACGACCGCCGAAGCGATCGGTGTAGGAGCCTGCGATAGGCGAGGCGACGACCCCGACGAGGAACAGGATCGCACTGAGCGACCCGAACTGGACGTGGGAGATCTCGAGGTCCGCCACGATCGCAGGGCCGAGTGCGCCGAGGGCGAAGGCAGCGATGGTCGCTGAGCCCATCGCTGCGGTCAGGATGCC
>CAZADJ010000625.1:0-1096 GCA_964483845.1 uncultured Actinomycetota bacterium
TCGGTCTGGCGATGCTACGTGGCCGCGGATTCGCGCCCTCCGACGACGAGGGGGGACAGCGGGTAGCGGTGGTCAGCCGGATGATGGCCGACACGCTCTGGCCGGGCGAAGACCCGCTGGGCCGCCACCTCCTGCTGGGGAGCGACGAGGAGGAGTTCGCGGTCGTGGGGGTCGTGGAGGATGCCGCCCGGAGCGGATTCGAGGACGACCCGTTCATGGCGTACTACGTCCCCCTGGCCCAGGCGGAAGGGCGAACCGGCGACCGGGCCGGCGGCCTCTACATCCGCGCCGCGGGCGATGCCGAGGACCTCGTGGCCACCGTGACTCCGCTCCTCCGCTCCTTCGCTCCGGAGGTGCGCTTCGCCACGGTCCAGACCATGCGCGAGGTCCTGGACCCCCAGGCCCGCTCGTGGAAGCTGGGGGCCACCATGTTCACCGTCTTCGGCCTCCTGGCCCTCGTGGTGGCCGCCATCGGGCTGTACAGCGTGCTGGCGTTCGAGGTGGCCCGGCGCACGCGGGAGCTCGGGATCCGCACGGCCCTGGGGGCCGAGAAGGGGCGGCTGCTCCGCGACGTGGTCTTCGACGGGACGCGTCTGGCCGTGCTGGGCGTGGCGGTGGGGCTGGTCGCGGCGTACTTCGCCACACCCTACGCCGAGGATCTCCTCTTCCAGGTGGAGCCCCGGGACCCCGGGGTCATGGGGATCGTGGCGGCCGTGCTGATCCTGGTGGCGCTCCTCGCGAGCTTCGTGCCCGGGTTCCGGGCGACGAGGGTGGACCCCATGGTGGCCCTGCGGACCGAGTGACGCCGGCCCCGGGCCGACCGCGGGCGAATCCGGCGGGCCACACGCCGTCCTACCACCCCTCCCGCTTCCGCAGCTCCGTGATCTGGGCCGTGTGATGCCTGGCGTGCCACGCGTAGAGGCAGAGGAGGGTGTCCACGGTGGGCTCGCTCCCCTCGGGATGGACGCACGTTCGACCGAATTCGTCGGCGTCCAGCGCCTGGAGCAGCTCCAGCCACCGGGCGTGCACCGCCTCGTACAGCGCCAGGGACACCTCCACCGGCGCCGTCCGGGCGTCGGGTAGCTCGGCCCACGCC
>CAZADJ010000626.1:0-1094 GCA_964483845.1 uncultured Actinomycetota bacterium
CGGGGCAGGTCCCCCAGACGGGTCGTGGTTCGGTCCACGCGCTCGCAGCGGTGTCGAAGTTGTCGGGCTGGGAGGCGAACTGGGACACGCACCAGCCTGACAGGTCACGATTGAACGCGGCGGCGTTCCAGAACATGCCGCTCATGTCGGTGACGTTGCCGGTGGCCCAGCTGCCGATGTCCTGGTCGAACGCGACCGCCCCGAGGAACATCTCCGCCATGCTGGTGACGTTGCTGGTGTCCCAGGCGCCGACGGGCTGATTGAACGCGGCCGCACCCCAGAACATCGTGGTCATGTCGGTGGCGCTGCTGGTGTCCCAGCTGCCGATGTCCTGGTTGAACGCCTCCGCCCCGACGAACATGGAACTCATGTCGGTGACGTTGCTGGTGTTCCAGGTGCCGACGGGCTGATCGAACGCGGCCGCACCCCAGAACATGGAACCCATGTCGGTGACATTGCTGGTGTTCCAGCCGCCGATGGGCTGGTCGAACGCGGCCGCCCCGAGGAACATCTCCGCCATGCCGGTGACGCTGCTGGTGTCCCAGCCACCGATGTCCTGATTGAACGCGGCCGCACCCCGGAACATCTCCGCCATGCCGGTAACGCTGCCGGTGTCCCAGCTGCCGACGGGCTGGTCGAACGCCGCCGCATTCCGGAACATGGATCCCATGCCGGTGACGTTGCCGGTGTTCCAGCCGCCGATGGGCTGATCGAACGCGGCCGCGCTCGCGAACATGCCGGTCATGTCGGTGACGTTGCCGGTGTCCCAGCCGCCGAGGGGCTGATTGAACGCGGTCGCCCCGCCGAACATGGCGCCCATGGTGGTGACGTTGGTGGTGCTCCAGCCGCCGACGGGCTGGTTGAACGCCTCCGCCCCGAAGAACATGGTGCTCATGTCGGTGACGTTGCCGGTGTCCCAGGCGCCGATGGGCTGATGGAACGCCGCCGCACCCCAGAACATGGCGCTCATGTCGGTGACGTTGCTGGTGTTCCAGCTGTCGAGGGGCTGGTTGAACGCGGCAGCCCTGTCGAACATGGAGCTCATGTCGGTGACGTTGCTGGTGTCCCAGCTGCCGATGGGCTGATCGAACGCC
>CAZADJ010000627.1:0-1092 GCA_964483845.1 uncultured Actinomycetota bacterium
GACGTCGTCACAGCGGCAGGGTCCGGCGGAGCCAGTCGGCCAGCAGCGGGTCGGTGACCACCACGTCGTCGTCGTCGGTGCGGAGCTTCCCGTCGGCCAGCAGCCGGTCGCGGGCGTGGGTCGCCCCGCCCGCGGACAGCCCGAGCTGTTCCGCCACCGACCCGTACAGCGGCTCGTCGTTGGCGTACACGCGCAGCACCTTCTTCTCACTCCCCGTCAGCTCGCCGTAGAACGCGCCGAGCGTGGGCGCCTCCGCGTCCCGCAGCGACGTGAGCGCCGCCCCCCACCGCTCGTCGGCGACGTCGTCGGGCCCCGTGTGGCGCCAGACCTCGTCCGCGGCGCGCATCGTGCGCTGCGGGTGGCCGCCGGTGAACGCGAAGATCCGGCCGGCGATGCCGCCCGGCTCCCGGTCGGTGGAACGGAACCCGTCGTTGACGATCGCGTGCACCGCCGCCGCGTCCAACGGTCCGATCGAGATCAGGTCCGCCTGGTTGAAGAAGGGCTGCTCGTGGCGGGTGAAGATGTCGCGCATCGCCGAGGGCTCCGACCCGGCGAACAGCAGACCGAACTCGTCGTAGCGGTCCTGCATCTCGGTGCGCAGCACCGCCAGGGCCCCCTCGACCGCGGCGACGGATTGGAACTCGTCGAACACCACGAGCAGCGGGGTCCGGCCGGCGACCCCCACGAGCGTGCGCACCAGCTCGGCGTACACCACCCGCGCGTCGGGGCGACGCCGCGGCGACAGTCGCATCTCCGCGCTGACAGCCCCGAGGTCGATGCCGACCGAGACGGACAGCTCGTGCGCGGGTTCGCGCACGGCCGGGACGGCATCCTCGATCGCCGCGGCCAGCCGCACCACGACGTCCGCGTGCGTCTGCACCCCGAACAGGTCCACCGCGACCGTCGACACCTCGGTCAGGTCGGACGCGAGCCGACGGAGCACCGATGTCTTGCCGAACCGCCGCGGTCCCAGGAGGGCGGTCACCCGTCGTTCGGTGACCCGTCGGATCAGATCCTCGAGGAGCTCGTCGCGGCCACGGACCTCGTCCGGCGGCAGCGGACCCTGGTACCTGAACGGCGACACCTCCACCA
>CAZADJ010000628.1:0-1090 GCA_964483845.1 uncultured Actinomycetota bacterium
GTCCGGTCGATGCACTCGATCACCATCGGCAGATCCTCCGACAGGCGCAGGACCCGAGCGGTGTGCAGCCGGCTCGACGCACCGAAGCCCATCACACCGCGCAGCACGGTCGCACCGGCGAGCCCCTCCTCGCGCAGGAGCCGGACGATCGCCTCGTACAGCGGCACCCCGCCGTGTTCGTCGTCCTCGCCGACGAAGACCCGCAGCAGTTCGCCGTCCTCGACGTCCCCCATCGGATGTGCTCCCTGTCCGCTCACAGCCATCCTCCCACCGTCCATCCGCACCACGCACCGGCGAGCCCGATCACCAGCGGCAACACGATGTTGACGAGCCCCGCCAGCATGCCGGTCCGGCCACCGACCTCCGTCAATCGAACCGTCTCCAGCATCCACGTGGAGAAGGTCGTGTACGCGCCCACCAGACCCGCGCCCACCACCAGCAGGACCTCCGCTGGCAGGTGCCCCGCCCGTAGCAGCCCGGTCAGGACGCCGAGCACGGCCGCGCCGGTGACGTTCACCACCGCGGTGCCCCAGGGTCGACCGCTACCCACGCGGTTCTGGACCACCCCGGAGACGACGTAACGGGCGACCGCGCCCACGCCCCCGGCGAGCAACCCGAGGGCCGTGATCATGGCCGCCGCTCCGCGACCCGGACCGCGACGAGCGCCGCGGCGTACCCTGCGAGCACGCTCGTGAACACGTACAGCGATGCCAGTCCCGCGCGGCCCGCCTCGAGCAACACCAGGGTCTCCACCGAGAAGGCCGAGAAGGTCGTGTAGCTGCCGAGTGCGCCGGTGCACACCAACGGGACGGTGAGCGTGCTACGAGCGCCGGCCCCCTGGAAACGCGCCAGCAGGTAGCCGAGTAGCAGCGAGCCGGTGACGTTCGCGACGAACGTGCCCCACGGCCAGCCGTCCGCCTGGTGCGGCAGCGCTGCCACCAGCAGTCGCGCCCCCGTGCCCAGCACACCGCCGACGAACACCGCCAGCACCCGTCGCCACCACAACTCCACCCCCCAGCTCAGCCCGGCTCGACGGCGCGCCCGAGCACGTGCGGGGCGGTCGGCAGCGGCAACCAGCCGGGCGCGAACC
>CAZADJ010000629.1:0-1089 GCA_964483845.1 uncultured Actinomycetota bacterium
TCATGAAGAAGGCGGCCCGGGCGACCGAGGCCGGGATGCAGGCGGGCATCGAGGCCGCCGAGGCGCACGCCACCGAGAACGAGGTCGCCGCCGCGATCAGCGCCGCCATGTTCCGCAACGGCGGCGAGTACCCGGCCGTCATGCCGTACGTCACCAGCGGGCCCCGGTCCATGATCGGCCACGCCACCTGGGAGGGGCGGGAGGCCCAGCCCGGGGAGCACTTCTACCTCGAGGTGGGCGGTTGCTACCGCCGCTACCACACCGCCATGATGCGCACGGTCCTGCTAGGGGAGATGACCGGATCGCTCTACCGCGCGCAAGAGCGGATGAAGTACGCGCTCCGTGAGCTGAAGTCGGTGATGGGGCCCGGCATGACCGTGTCGGACGCCGATTCGATCGTGCGCAACATCATCAGCGACAACGACGTCGGCGCGCGCCTCGTGACCCGGTCGGGCTACTCGATCGGCATCGCGTTCCCGCCGGCCTGGGACGAGGGCTACATCCTCAGCCTCAACCCGGGCGACTTCACCGTCCTGGAGGAGGGGATGACCTTCCACGTGATCCCGTGGATGTGGGGCGTCGACGGGGACAAGACCGTCGGCATCTCCGACACGCTCCACATCACCGCCGACGGCTGCGAGTCGTTCTTCGACCTCGACCAGGACTTCGCCGTGAAGCCAGATGGCGAGGCGGCACGCGACCTTGCCGCCGTCGAACAGGTCGATCAACAGTCCGATGTCTCCGGGTTCGCCTGACTGCGAGACTGGCGCCTGCCCGGTCGGTGCTGGTCCGGCCCGGACTCATCCCACCCACAGGGGTACGGTGCGGTGCGAGGGCTGTACGAACGGCACTTGCCGAGGGAAGCGGAGTCAACTGTGGGTCCACCTGGCGCGACGACGGCGAAGGTGCTGGTGGTCGACGACGACCCTGGTGTGCGCCTGCTGGTGGTCCGATGCCTGCAACAGGCCGGGTACCGGGTGCAGGACGCCTCCGGGGCGGACGAGGCCCTGGAGTGGATCGAGGCCAAGGGGTCTCCGGACGTGGTCGTCCTCGACGTCGACATGCCTGAGGTCGATGGGTTCGAGTTGC
>CAZADJ010000630.1:0-1086 GCA_964483845.1 uncultured Actinomycetota bacterium
GCACTGGAACGCGAAAAACTGGAGAAAGAGGCTGCTGCCGTCGAAGCAATGGCCGAGACCGACCGCCTGCGAACCGCGCTCCTGAATGCGGTATCCCACGACCTCCGAACCCCACTAGCAACCATCAAAGCATCCGTCACCAGTCTCCTCGAAACGGAAGTCGCCTGGTCACCTGAACAGACCCAATCATTTCTGCAAGTCATCCTCGAAGAAACCGAACACCTCAATCGAGTAGTCGGGAGACTCCTCGACGCCAGTCGCATCCAAGTCGGGGCCGTACACGTCTTCTTCGCCTCTGTCTGGCTTGATGAGGTCATCTCGTCAGCACTGTCCGGCCTCGGCACCGGAGAGAATCGTGTCGTAGTGGACGTGGCCGACGACCTACCACCCGTACAGACCGACCCCGCACTTCTCGAACGTGTCGTCGCCAACCTCATCGAGAACGCCATCACGTGGTCACCCCCAGACCACGATGTGCGCGTCACCGCCGGCGAGGTCTCAGGACGGGTCGACCTGAGGATCATCGACCGCGGCCCGGGAATCCAGCCCGACCAGAGAGAAACCATCTATCAGCCATTTCAGAGGCTCGGCGATTCCCCGAAGGGGAGCGGCGTCGGGCTCGGCCTGGCAGTAGCCCGCGGCCTGTTGGAGGCAATGGACAACGAGCTGCTCATCGAAGACACCCCAGGCGGAGGGACCACGATGGTCATTGGATTCAGGCCGGCAACGCTCATGGACCCCCCGGTCGCAGCCCTCTCAGAGATCGCAGCCGATGAATGAGGATGCGCGGGTCCTGGTCGTAGACGACGAGACACAGATCATCCGCGCCCTCACCGTCAATCTCCAAGCACTCGGCTATGACGTCGACGCCGCCGGCACAGGCGAGGACGCCCTCAAGAAAGCTGCAGAACATAAGCCCGACGCGGTCATCCTCGACCTGGGACTCCCCGGCATCGACGGAGTGGAGGTGATCCGAGGACTCCGAGGCTGGACCAAGATTCCGATCATCGTGCTCTCCGTCAGAGAAGAGGAACGCGAAAAGATCGCCGCCCTCGATGCCGGAGCCGACGACTATGTGACCAAGCC
>CAZADJ010000631.1:0-1083 GCA_964483845.1 uncultured Actinomycetota bacterium
GGGCCGTCCGGTGCTGGTCTCGTTCCTCCGCCACGCGGGCTGACTGATCTGCCGTGCGCACCTCGTGAAGGTGCGCGACCGTGCCGATCGGCTGACGGCGGTCGGCGGCACGGCCGTGTTCGTGGTCCACGACGACCCGGAACGGATCCGCCAACAACTGCTGGCCGGCCTGGACCCGGTGCCGTTCCCGATCCTCGTCGACCGTGACCGCCAGGCCTATGACACCTGGGGGCTCGGGCGGGCGCCCTGGTGGCAGGTCTGGCTGGACCCGAAGGTCTGGAGGCAGTACGCGCGCCTGATCGCGTCCGGGCACCGCATCCGCGGGACCGGCGCGGACACGCGGCAACTGGGTGGCGACTTCATCGTGGGACCGGACGGCACCATCGCCTACAGCCGACCGCAACGCCGCGACGACCGTCCTCCCGTGGGTCAGCTCATCACGTCCATCGAGCAGCTCGCCGACGGATCGGGGTGAGTGCTCGACCCGTATCAGGCCTCGTCCTGCTCGATGGCCTGCTGGCCGCGGTCGCGTTCGAGCAGGCCGAGCAGCCGTCCATCGGAGCGGGTGACCAGTACGGCGTCGACGTCGGCGCGGCGCATGCGTTCGACCAGCGGGGCCAGTTCCTCGCTGGGCCGCACGGTGGTCGGCCCTTCACGCATGAGCGCCTCCACGGGGACGTCGTCGTCCTCTGCCAGTGCGCCACGCCCGAGACGACCCATGACCACGCCGTCGTCGTTGAGTGCGACCAGCGTCCCGAACGGGCTCCCCTCGAGCGGTTCTCGGACGTCGCCGAGCCGATCGCGGAAGCTGCAGGTGGCAACCTCGGTGGTCACCGCCGTCCCGGCGAGCAGGGCGAAACCCTCGTAGGGCCGGCCGAACGCGAGCCAATCAGACTTCCCGGCCACGTAGTCGTACGCGTCGTAGCCGAGGCTGTCGAGCCGGCACGCGGCTCGGGGGCTCATGTCTCACTGGTAGTCGTTGCAGTACACGATCACCGGCCGTTCCCGGTCCAGGCCAGCCTCGATCTGCTCGACCTTCCAGCCCTTGAACGGCAGGTGGATCGCGCCGGGCAGGTGGGCCCA
>CAZADJ010000632.1:0-1082 GCA_964483845.1 uncultured Actinomycetota bacterium
ATCGGGCCGTCCGCACGGGAGGACGCGCTCCCGATCTCCGCGATGTCGAACTCGATCCCATCGGGCATGTCGATCCGCACCCGGTGCTCCTCCCCCGTGGCGGGGCTCACGATGGGCCGGCCGCTCGCCTCGAGGACCCCGGGGATCGAGGCCCGGGCGGTGCGGCCCTCTATGTCCACTTCGAAGTCGATCTCCCGGAACAGCGGCTCGTGCACGGTGGTCGACATGGCGTGGAACACCCACCAGTGGGTCTTCGCCTCCTCGGTCTCCCCGCCGTGGAGCACGGTCCGGAGCGCCTCGCGCTGCCGCTCGTCGGCCCGCTCATCGATCACCGCCCGCATCTCCCCGTTTCCCTCGAAGATGGGGCCCGGCCAGGCGTAGAGGAGCGCGAAGTGGAGGCCGTCCAGCCGAACGTCCCCGAAGTGCCCTTCGTCGATCCGCCCGACTTCCGCTCCCCGGCAGTCGCCGTGGGTGGGGACGAGCTCGAACTGACAGGGGCAGCAGTAGTCGCAGTTGCAGTTGCCGAAGGTCGGGCCATCTATTCGCCAGTCGACCATGTGTTCTCCTTCTTGCAGGAACTTGTTCGCATCGGCTTCGACGACACGTTCAAAGGGCGGCGAACCACATCCAGGCGCCGCCGGCCAGCAGCGCGAGCGCCGCGGCGCGGCGCAGGCGCTCCCCTCCGGGCGCCAGCTTCTCCAGGAACACGTACAGGGCGATTCCAGCGATCCACAGCGGGTTCATCACCCCGCCCACGAAGAGGAGCCCCATCAGCACCCAGCAGCAGCCCACGCAGTAGGCCCCGTGGAGCAGGCCCAGGCGCAGCGCGCCGGCGGCTCCGGGCCGCCAGTGCGCGACCAGGAAGGCCATCGGCGACCGGCAGGTGTGGAGGCACGCCCGCTTGGCCGGGGTGAGCTGATAAAGGCCGGCCCCGGCCAGGACCGCGCCGCCCAGCGCCGGGCCGACGGCCATGCTCCCGGCGGACAGTCCCCCCACGGAGTGCAGCCCCCACTGGGCGGCCGTGGCGAGCAGGCTGAAGGCGCCCCACGCCAGCAGGTAGCCGGAAGCCAGCAGGGAAGCGG
>CAZADJ010000633.1:0-1078 GCA_964483845.1 uncultured Actinomycetota bacterium
GCCACTACAAGGACGACCCCGGTGGCGTCGGCCAGCCCCCGAACGAGCTGTGGCCTGGGACGGGTCCAGGCTGCCTACGAGGCCCAGCGCCGCGGGGCCGTGGGAGGCAGGTCGATGGCGGGCTCCTTGTCGCCGTACACCATCTGGCCGTCGGGGCCACCCAGCAGCGAGTAGGGGAAGCCGAGGTCGATCCGGCTGACCTCGTCGAGCCTCGCCTTGTGTTCGGGCGCCAGGTCCACCTCGAGGCATCCGAGGTCGTCCTGGATCTGCTGCAGCGTGCGGGCCCCGATGATCGGGACGACGCGCGGGCTGGACTGCCGCACCCAGGCCAGTGCGACCTGCGCCGAGCTCGCCCCGAGGTCGTCGGCCACGCGATCCACCTCGTGGGCGATGTGCAGGTTGTGCTCGGTCAGCCGGCTCGCGTTGGCGCCGGCGCGTCGGCTGTCGTCGGGTGTCCCGGAGGGGCCCCGGGTGTACTTGCCGGTCAGGATGCCGGCCGCCATCGGCGCCCAGGCGGTCACGGGGACGTCGAGGGCGTCGGCGACGGGCAGCAGCTCGCGTTCGACGGTGCGTTCCAGCAGGCTGTACGGGAACTGCAGGGCCGCGAACGGACTCCACCCGTGCACCGTCGCCAACGTGTTGGCCTGCGCCGCGATCCAGGCCGGGGCGTCGGAGAGGCCCACCGCAAGGACCGTGCCGGCACGGACCAGGTCGTCCAGGCACCGCATGACCTCGTCGACCGAGGTCGTGTAGTCCCACGCATGCACCCACAGCACGTCCAGGTGTTCGGTGCCGAGGCGCCGGAGGCTGGCCTCAACCGACCGTCGCAGGTTCTTGCGCGAGTTGCCGGCGGCGTTCGGATCCCCGTCCCGCATCGCCAGCGTGTACTTGGTGCCGACCACCCAGTAGTCGCGGTCGGCGCCGACCACGCTTCCGACGATCTCCTCGGACTGGCCCTCGTGGTACTTGTTGGCGGTGTCCACGAAGTTGCCGCCTGCCCCGGCGTACGCCTCGAGGATCCGCTGGCTCTCCTTCTCGTCGGCGCCGAACCCCCACGCGTCACCGAAGCTCATCGTGC
>CAZADJ010000634.1:0-1077 GCA_964483845.1 uncultured Actinomycetota bacterium
CACCCGGAGCGCGGTCGCCGCCGCGTCGCCGTGCGCGGTGAGCGTCTCGGCGTCCTCGAGCTCGAGCCGCCTGACCGACCGCAGGCACAGCTCCATGGCGCTGCCGGTGACGACCTGGTCGGTGTCCTCGGGACCGAACACCCAGGACCCGCCGTCCGGGGCGCTGAGCTCGAAGCGGACCGGCACCGGATCCTCACCGGCCTGGCGGAAGGCGAACGGCAGGGTCCGTGAGGCGAACCAGCCGACGTGACGCATCCCCGGCGTGACCGGCTGGGGCTCCCCGAGCGGTTCGCGCACGTCGTAGCCGTGCGCCCAGGCCTCCATCAGCAGCGTCGTCGCCAGCGTCGCTGGCGCCATGTCGCTGACCGTCCACCGCACGCGCGCGTCCGCGGGCAGGGAACGCAGACCGGCGACGACCTCCGCCCGCCGTTCCCGCCACCGGCGCCACACCTCGGGGCCGGGGACGTCGCGGCGCTCGCGGACGCTCCGGTCGATCACCTCGTGCATCCCGGCGATGTCCCCGGGCCCGTCCGGGAGGGCTGACGGGTCCCCGGCGATCGTCGCCTCGGCCACCTCGGCCTGCAGCCACAGGTGACAGACGAGGTCACGTACGTCCCAGCCCTCACAGAGCGTCGGTCCGGACCACTGCTCCGTGCTCAGCGCGGACAGCGTCGCGTCGAAGGCGGCGTACTCGGTCTCGAGGTCATCGAACACGTCGTGAGAGCCGTCCCTCGCCATCGTCGCCGGCCTCCGCATCCGAGAGGTGGTCGTGGATCGGTCGTCCTAGGCTAGTGCGGAGGAGTTGGGAGATGCGGTGACCCGGACGCTCACGTTCCTCCTCACCGACATCGAGGGCAGCACCGAGCGGTGGGAGCGACGCCCGGACGAGATGCGTGACGCGCTCGCGCGGCACGACGCGCTGCTACGCGACGCCGTCGGGCGGTGCGGTGGCCGCGGCTTCAAGTCGACGGGTGACGGGCTCTGGGCGGTCTTCGATGACCCGACCGGCGCGGTGGAAGCCGCCCTCGCGGCCGTGCGGGCGGTGGAGGACACCGACTGGGGGGTCGTCGGGCCCCT
>CAZADJ010000635.1:0-1074 GCA_964483845.1 uncultured Actinomycetota bacterium
AGTTCGCGAACCTCCGTGCCGCCGTCACCTGGGCCCTGTCGGCGGGCGAGGTCGACCTCGTCCTGCCGACCGTCGTCTCCCTGAACCACTACGTCCAGCTCCAGCTCCGCGAGGAGGTGGCCCGGTGGGCGGAGGACGCCCTTGAGCTCCCCGGCGCGCGATCCCACCCGCTGTTCGCCCCGGCCGCGGGCGCGGCCGCGTGGAGCCGTGCGTTGCAGGGTGACCTCGACCGTGGGTCCGAGCTCGCTGAGCGGGGGATGGACGTGGTGGACGATGCGGACGACCCCGCGCGGGCGTACCCGCTGATCGGGCTGGCGAACGTCGCGCTGTTCGATGGTCGCCTCGATGATGCGGTGCGCTATGCACGGGAGGCCGAACGGCTCACCGACCCTGCGGACCGGGTGCTGGCGCTCAACATCGAGGGACTCGCGCTGACCTACGGCGGTGATATCGATGGTGGGATCGAGCTGGCGCTGCGCCTGCGGGACCATGCCGAGCGGGAGCGCATCCCATCCGGGGTCGCCTGGTCCTACTACCAGGAGGGCGAAGCGCTCGCGCAGCGGGAACCCGACCGAGCCCTGGCCCTCTTCGAGGAGGCGACCGTCCTGGCGGAGACGGTCGGGGCCCGCGTCGTGGCGGGGGTCGCCCAGGTGTCGGCGACCTCCCTGCGGGCCCGGCGCGGCGACCCCCGGAGGTCCCTGGAGCACTTCCGTGACCTCGTCGAGAGCTGGCAGGGCGCCGGCGCCGGGGCGCCGCTGTGGACGACGATGCGCAGCGTCGCCCAGGTGTTCGCCCGGGTCGGGTCCCTGGACGTCGCTGCGGTGCTCCACGCGGCGATCATGCGCGACGACCTCGGGACGCAGGCCTTCGGCGAGGATGCGGAGCGACTGTCCACGTTGGCGGAGGAGCTCGAAGAGCAGCTCTCCACCACCCAGCTCGAACGGGCGGCCGCCCGTGGCCGGTCGCTCTCCGAGGACGAGGTGATCGATCTCGCGTTGGCCGAGATCGATCGGCTGCTCGACGGCGAGACGTAACCGGTCGATCCCATCCTCCGCAGAGGGTGGTGCTAGGAAC
>CAZADJ010000636.1:0-1074 GCA_964483845.1 uncultured Actinomycetota bacterium
GCGACCCGGTCGGGATGGCCGGATTCGAACCGGCGACCTCCACGTCCCGAACGTGGCGCGCTAACCAAGCTGCGCTACATCCCGGGGAGGCTCGTACGAGCCGCGATGAGGGTACACGACGTGCCTGTGGCGGACGACCCCTGAGGCGGCCTGCCTCAGGGGCCGAGCTCCAGGAGACTCGCCTCCGGACGGCAGGCGAAGCGGATCCGCGCGAACCGTGACTGGCCGAGGCCGGCGGTCACGTGCAGCCACGCCTCTCCCCACCGTGACGATCCCCGGGCGCGGTCGGTCGGCAGGTCGGAGTTCGTGACGAGCGCGCCGAACGGCGGGAGTCGCACCTGCCCGCCGTGGGTGTGGCCGCACAGCAGCACCCCGTAGCCGGCACCGGCGAGCAGGTCGAGCGCGTCCGTGTAGGGGGCGTGCACCACACCGACGCGGGCCACGGCGGCGTCCGACCGGGGGGCGATCGCCGTCGGCTCGGGCAGCGTGGCCCGGGGCAGGTGCGGGTCGCGCAGGCCCGCGACCTCCACGGGCCCGAGCGCCGTGGGGACCTCCGCGCGATCGTCCTCGAGCACCAGCCAGCCGTGGTCGGTGAGGCCGCGCCGGAACCGGTCGGTGTCGAGCCGGGCGCCGTGGACGAACCGGTCGCTCGGCGGCCTGAAGTAGCGGTGCGGGCTCTTGGGACGCGGGGCGTAGAGGTCGTTGGATCCGAACACCGCCACCCCGGGGCGGCCCCCGCGGGTGAGTACCCCGAGGAGGTCCGCGGTCGCCTGCTCGGCGCCCTCGGCGCCGAGCAGGTCGCCGGCGGCCACGACCAGGTCGTACGGCTCGTCGACGAGCCGCTCGATGAAGCCGCGGAGACGACGGTCGGGCGGGGCATGGTGGGTGTCGGAGACCAGGAGCAGGCGTAGGGGACGGTCGGCGTCACCGCGCAACACACCGGGGAGTTCGTCGCGGCGCACCCGGTACCAGCGCGGCTCGATGAGCGTGGCGTACGCGAGCGAGCCGATCCCCAGTGCGCCCACGCCGACGAGCACGCCCGTCAGCAGACCCACTCAGTCATCTCCCTCGCCC
>CAZADJ010000637.1:0-1073 GCA_964483845.1 uncultured Actinomycetota bacterium
GCGTCACGGGCCCTCCCCTGCTCGGCGAGGCCGCTCCACGGAGCGTCCTTCCCGTCGGAGGCAACCATCTCGCCGGAGGGCGCTTCCACCGGGCCGAACGGACGGGGGCGTCTCAGGCTGGTAGCCGTGCGGCGATGTGCGCGGCGAGCGCGTCGTAGGGGTCGAACCCGAGGATGCGTTCGGCGTCGGCGACGAAGTTCGACAGAGCGTTGATGTCGTAGAAGTAGGCCTCACCGTCGCGGTCGTTCACGAGGTACTCGACCCCGCCGACCTCCATCCCGGCGGCAGCCACGATCGCCTCCACCTGGCGGACGATCCCGGGCGGTGGGTCGTGGGTCTCGATCGGCAGCCCACGGTCGGAGACGCCGTCCGCCAGCGGATCCGCCTGGGTCGCCGCCTCGCCGTCGCCGTCAGGGACGCGGCAGTAGTCGGCCGGGCAGAGGTTGAACGTCCCCGGCTCGAGCAGGAGGCGGATGGCGTAGACGAGGCGCCCGCCGACGATCTCGACGCGCACGATCTGCTCACCACGGGCCGGCAGGTGCTCCTGGACCAGGCCCGTGCCGTCGGGGCCGAGTTCGAGCCCGCCGACCGCGTCCTCGAGCTCCGCCTGCGTCTGGAAGGACCGGATCCCCGCACCGCTCCCCCCGACGTTCGGCTTGATGAGCACCGGGAAGTCGAGACCGATCGCGGCCTTCGGTGCCTGCTCGGGGTCGTTGATCGCGACCGCCCGCGGGTAGCGCACACCGATGCGATCGAGGATGCGCAGCTGGGCCGCCTTCGACAGCTCGTTGCGGAACGCCTCGACACCGTTGACGATCGGCACACCGAGCGTCTCGAGGTGCTCCAGGTAGTGGAGCGTGTGCCCGATCGCTCGACCGTTGCCCCGGGTCCACGCCGACGGGCTCATCCGGTTCACGACGAGGCGGTGGGAGACGTCGCGCTCGGTCGGATCGTAGCGGTGGCTCGTCATGTCGACCGGTTCGTGGTCGACCCCCCGACGGTCGAGCGCGGCGAACAACGGCCCGAACCACGCGGGATGCTCGTACAGGACCGCGGTCGTCACCGCCGACTCC
>CAZADJ010000638.1:0-1071 GCA_964483845.1 uncultured Actinomycetota bacterium
GCGGTGACGAAGCGACTCGTTGACATCGACGACGCAACGCTCGACGAGGCCAAGCAGATCCTGGGCACCGACACCATCAAGGACACGGTCAATACGGCTTTGCGTGAGACCATCCGGGCCGTCGAGCGCCGTAAGCACGTCGACCGCGATTCGCTGCGCCGGTTCGCCGAGGCCACCAAGGATCTCGCCGACGAGGAGATCATGGCGGACGCGTGGCGCTGACGCCTGCCCGCTGGCTGATCGACAAGTCCGTCCTGGTCCGACTTGATCGGGATCAAGTCGCCGACGTCGCGTTGCCGCGTATCCGCGCGGGCGAAGTCGGCGTCGCGCTCGTCACGGAGCTCGAGGTCGGCTACTCGGCTCGTTCCGAGCCCGATTACGAGTCCACCCGCGAAGACGTACTCGACCATCTCATCCCCGTCACCATGCCCGTCCGTGCCGAGCAGCGGGCCCGAGACCTCCAAGCCGAGCTCGTGCGTCGCGGCCAACATCGCGGGGTGAGCATCACCGATCTGATCCTGGCCGCGATAGCCGACATCGAGCAGCTCACGATCCTTCACTACGGCCGCGATTTCGATCTCGTGGCTGAGGTCACCGGCCAGGCCGCTGAGTGGATCGTCGCGCGAGGAACCGTCGACTGAGTGAATCCGCAGCATCATCGTCGGCTTCGCGTCAGCGGTGGTTGCGCTCGCAGTCGATTCGCCGGTCGCAGCCGGCCACCTCGGAGGGTTCGTCGTCCCGCTCGCTGCCGGTATCGTGGTGGACCGTCTGGGAGGTGCCTGGTGACGGATCAGACGTCGGGAGCTGGAAGTTCGGAGCAGGCGCCTGAGCGGGAACCGACGCCCGAGGAACCCGTTCCTTCCCACGAACGCCCCGAGTGGATCACGTCGGTTGAGAGGGACCGCGAGTCGGACACCGCATCTCGTTGACATCAGCAGTGTCGGCACGCGGCCTCGCGTAGGGGCCTGGTTGGGCCCCGGGAGTCCCCTCGGGTAGAGCGGAGCCCCGGTCACTCACGGCTGGCCTGGAGCGCTTCCAGGATGTCCGGCCGGGGCAACGGTTCAGAGGATC
>CAZADJ010000639.1:0-1066 GCA_964483845.1 uncultured Actinomycetota bacterium
GCTCCTCGTCACCATCCGCGCGCCAGGCCTCGGCGCCCTCGATCACGGGCACGGGCGAAGTCACTGGGACGTCCTGGGTCGATGGAAGGCCGACCCTACATCGCGGGCGCCACTGCAATGACGCACCGGTGCGACGCCCAGCCCGCCCCTCACGGTGCTCGCACCTGCCGCCGCGACGACCCAGTGCGCACTGTCCGCACATGCAAGGGCTTGTGATCCATCGAAACGACCGAGGATGTCACAGGCTGTCGGAACACTGGACCCATGAAGCAGCCACCCGATCACGACGCCGCCGGCGCCCCCGACAGGGGCGAGCTGGGCAACCCGCTGCCTGCGATCGACACCGTCGCAGCGGAGCTGCACGACCGCTTCGAGCGCCTGCTGGACCTGACCATCCATGCGCTGGCGTGGGGCGGCGTGCCCGCCGACGCCGGACTGACCGTGCGTGACTACCTCGTCCACGAGGCCGGGCTGCCGGGTTGGCTGGCCGGTCAGGTCGAGAGCGTCGCCCGCCGCATCGAGGCCGTGCCGGCCGTGGCGGGGTGTTTCCGTGCGGGGGTGCTGAGCTTCGACCAGCTCGCATCGTTCGTCCGCGAGACGGCCCGCTACAACGGCGAGCTGCTCGCCCGGCTCGACGCCGGGGCGGCATCGCTGGCCGACAGCCTCGCGGCGACCGGCCGCATCCACAGCTGGGTCGGTGAGGTGCAGTTCCTCATCGAGGACCTGCGCGCGCCCGGCTGGGCGCAACGGCAGGAGAAGCGCGCTGTCGCGGGCAACCGCACCACCGTCGCCCAGGACCTCGACGGCGGCGGCTACGTCCACCACGACCTCGACGCCGTGTCGCTGGCCACCTACCTCAACGGCCTGACCGACAAGGCCACCGAACTCGGCGACACCGACGCCCCCCGCAGCCGCCGGCTCGCTGACGCCGCGGTGGCCCTTGCTGCCGACCAGCTGTCGGGCACCAGCGGTAGCACCAGCGATGGCGACGGTGCAGTCCGTACCAAGCCGGCACGACCGACGCTGATCGCGCACCTGGACCTCGAGCACGCGACCGTCGACCGGT
>CAZADJ010000640.1:0-1063 GCA_964483845.1 uncultured Actinomycetota bacterium
CGGGTTGGACGAGCGCACCTACGAGGTGGAGTCGATCCACTGTTCCGGCTGCGAGCGCACCATCCGGGCCACCGTGGGTGCGCTCGACGGGGTGGAGAGGGTGCGCCCCGACGCACGCACGAACCGGGTGGCGGTGCGCTTCGAGCCTTCACGGGTCTCCGACGACACCATCCGCGCACGGCTGGGCGAGGCAGGCTTCCCGGTGGCCGATGCGCGGCCCGGTGACGGCGGGTCGGACGGCGGTCTCGCCCGGTACGTGCTCCTCGTCGTCGGGGTCGCCGCCGTGGCGCTGGCCGGTTACCTCGGCTACGTGGTCTACCCGCGGTTCGACCGGTTGGCGCTCGAGGGCGCGGCGGTGCTCGGGCTGGCGGCGGCGGCCGGAGTCGCGGCGTTCTTCTCGCCCTGCTCGTTCCCGCTCCTGCTGACCCTGCTCGGGCGTCGCCCCGCGGTGCGCGCCGGCGGTGAGGGGGTCGCGGGCAGCCCGGCGCGGTTCGGCGGGGCGCTCGCCGTCGGCGCCGGCGCGTTCCTCCTGCTCGCGGGGCTGGTGATAGCCGTCGGTGGGGCATTGTTCGAGCAGGTCACCTTCGCCAGTCCCGCGGGGATCGCGATCCGCGCCGTGGTTGGCCTGCTGCTCGTCGGTCTCGGGCTGGTCCAGGTCGGGGCGGTCCCCTCGCCGTTCCACGCGGTCGAGCACGCCTCGCGTCCGTTGCTGCGGCGTCAGGCGAAGCTGCGCCGCGAGCATCCGGTGGCGGGCTTCGCCGTGTTCGGGTTCGGCTACGTGCTGGCCGGCTTCGGGTGAACGGGTCCGATCCTGGCCGGTCTGGCCAGCTACGCCCTCGCGATCGGCGGGTTCGAGGTGGCGCTGATGGCGTTCGTGGTCGCGGCAGCGTCGATCATGGGGTGCGTGTTCGTCGCCGCGTTCGGTGTGGCGCGGGTCGAGGAGGCCACGCTGGAGCGCATCGAGGCGCAGGCCCCGCGCATCAAGCGTGCCGCCGGATGGGTGCTGGTCGGTGTCGGTGCGTGGCTCCTCGCCCTGGCCGTCTTCGCGGACCGCTTCGCTGCC
>CAZADJ010000641.1:0-1061 GCA_964483845.1 uncultured Actinomycetota bacterium
ATCGCCGAGTTCGCGATCTCGCGGTCCGCGCTCGGTCTGGCCTTCGCGGTGTTCTCGCTGACCGGCGCGGCCGTGTCACCGGCGGTCGGGGCGATCGCCGACCGGGGGACCCGTCGGGTGATGACCGGGTTGTTCGTGCTCGGTGCGGCCGGGATCCTGCTGGCGGCCGGCGCGCCGACCTACGGGGTGCTGCTGGGCGCGTTCGTCGTGGGTGGGCTCGCCCTCGGGGCGGGCAACCCGGTGACGAACCGGGTGATCTCCGAGCGGATCCCGGCGCGGCGGCGTGGGCTGGTGGTGGGCCTGAAGCAGTCGGGTCCACCGGTCGGGCTCCTGGTGGCCGGGCTCGTGCTACCCGTGCTCGCCGTCGCGTGGGGATGGCGGGTGGCCCTCGGCGTGAGCGCGCTGCTGCCGGTGGCTGGTCTGCTGGCCACCCGTCGGCTCGTTCCTGCGGGTTCGGACAGCCGCGCGTCGGTGGGCACGGGGAGCCTGGAGGAGACGCGGACGGCGGTCCGGTGGCTGACGGTCATCGGTTTCGGGGTGGCCGCGGGCGTGTCGGTGGCGATCGCGTTCCTGCCGCTGTACGCGCAGGAGGACCTCGGACTGTCGGCTCCGGTGGCGGGCCTGCTGGCCGCGGGCATGGGCCTGGCCGGCGTGGTCGCGCGGATCGCGTGGGGCGCGTTGGCGGACCGTCTCGCCCGGCCCACCACCGGGCTCGTGATCATCGGGGTGGTCGCGGTCGTGTCCGTCGCGGCGGTCGGAGCGGCAGCGGTCGCCGGGCCGGTGGTGGTGTGGGCGGGAGCGATCGGGATCGGCGTGTCGGCGCTGGCCTGGCACGCCCTGGCCTACCTCGTCATCATCGAGCGGGTCGGCACCGCAGGGCTCGGCAAGGCATCGGGGATCATGAACGCGGGCAGCGGGATCGGGTTCGCGGCCGGACCACCCGCGGCTGGCGCGCTCATCGACCTCACCGGCTCGTACGGGCTGGCTTGGACCGCAGTGGGCGTCCTGTTCGGGTTGGTCACCGTCCTCACGCTCCTGCTGCGGTGGAGGACGACGGGAGG
>CAZADJ010000642.1:0-1060 GCA_964483845.1 uncultured Actinomycetota bacterium
CCGCGCTCGACGTACCACCGGTTCATCGGCTCGAGGGTGTCGGGCGGGATCGGCTGGCTCGCGATCACCGCCTGCCACACGCGCCCGAAGGCCCGGACGACGTCGTCGGTGATGTCGAGCGCGACGTCCACGGTCCCGTGGCCGAGCTCCTCCAGCAGGTCGCGGGTCGAACGGATCGCGGCCTCGATCGGCGCGGCCAGCCGACCGACCGGGTTCTCCATCGCGACACCCACGCGCAGCTGACCGGGGTCGGCGCCGACCTCGTCGACGAACGGGCGCTGCGGTGGCGGGGCGATCCCGGGATCGCCCGGGACGTACCCGGCGAGCACGTCGAGCAGCGCCGCGCTGTCGGCGACGGTGCGCGTCAGCACCCCGTCGGTGGTCAACCCGAAGCCGTGCTCGCCGAACAGCGGCGCGCGGCTCACGCGGTCCCGGCTCGGCTTCAGTCCGAAGACGCCGCAGTGGGCCGACGGGATGCGGATCGAGCCGCCACCGTCGGATCCCTGGGCGACCGGGCAGAGGCCGGCCGCGAGCGCCGCCGCAGCACCGCCGGACGAACCGCCGGGGGTCCGGTCGGGATCCCACGGGTTGCGGCAGGGTCCGAACAGCTCGGGCTCGGTGATCGGCACGGTGCCGAGCTCCGGCGCGTTCGTCTTGCCGAGGGGGATCATGCCCGCCCGCAACAGCCGCGCGACCGACTCGTCGCTGAACGGCGCGACGAAGTCCCGCATCGACCGGGTCGCGAGCGTCGCGGGCGCCCCCTCGAGGAAGTTGAGCTCCTTGATCGCGACGGGGACGCCGTGGAACGGGGGGAGATCGTCCGCGTTATCGGCGATGGTCCGCTCGTCGGCCTCGTCCGCCTCCCGTCGGGCACGGTCGGCGAGGAGGTGGACGTAGCTGTTCAGGTCCCCGTCGTGCGCCTGGATGCGGTCGAGGTAGAGGTCCACCAGCTCACGCGCCGAGATCTCCCGACCCCGGACGAGGTCAGCCTGGTCGAGGGCGGAGCTGAAGGCGAGATCGGACACGGACAGCCTCCGGGCACGCTCGTGTCGCGCGGCCC
>CAZADJ010000643.1:0-1059 GCA_964483845.1 uncultured Actinomycetota bacterium
GCCCGAGTCGGCGATCGTCCGCCACGAGTCGTCGTCGGGACGGTAGGCGGCGCCCTGAACGGTCTCCTCTACGACGTGGCTGCGTCCGCCCCAGATGATGACCTCCTCGCCCGTCCAGATCGCGTGCGGGTCGTAGCGGTCGCCGAGCGGGCTGTCTGGCAGTTCGCGCCACTCGTCCGCTGTGGGGTCGTAGGTGGCGCCGTCGTTCGCAAACGGTTCGGGACCACCGCTGTCGACCACCCCACCCCAGACGATCATCTCCCGGCCCGTCCACACCGCGGCGTGACGGTGGCGTTGCCGCAGCGGCGCCTCGGGGAGCGGTTCCCACGTCTCGCCGACCTCACCGGTGGGGTCGTCCGGTTCGTCGATCACCGGAGGTTGGTCACGATCGAGCGCACCGTTGAGGGCGCCCACCGTGACCACGACCACGAGCAACAGGACCGCCGCTCCTGCGGCCAGGGAGACGTGACGGCGTCGCCGTCGGGTCGCGACTCGTTCCCGCAGTTCGTCTACGCCGGGCGGTGCGGGCAGCCGCGCGTCCGACAGGGTCTCGAGGCGACGTTCGATGTCACGCATCCTGGCCCTCCGTCTTCGCGGCGACGTCGAGGTGCTGGGCGAGCCTGCTGCGGGCCTTGTGCAAGGTCGCCGCGACGGTCCCTGCGGCGACGTCCATGCGCTCGGCGATCTCGCGTTCGGTCAGGTCAGCGATGTAACGAAGCGCGACCGCCTCCCGCATCCGCTCCGGAAGGGCCGCGACCGCCTCCCACAGCTCCGAGTCGACCATCGCAGGCGCGACGGGCTCGGGAGGATCCCGTCGCAGCAACGCCTGCTCCACACGCTGACGACGCTGACGGCGTTTGACGAGGTTGGTAGCCACCCGGTGAACCCACCCCCCAGGGGACTGCATCCCACTGACCCGGTCCCAGCGTTCCAGGGCTCGCATGAACGCTTCGGCGGCCACCTCTTCGGCGGTGCGGAGGTCACCGGCACGAGCGACCAGAGAAGCCAGCACCCGCGGATGCTCCCGGACGTACCACTCCTCGAACCGATCGCGCACGA
>CAZADJ010000644.1:0-1057 GCA_964483845.1 uncultured Actinomycetota bacterium
TGTGGGACGCTGACGGCCGGCTCGTCGCGCTCAGCCGGCAGCTCGCGCTCGTGCGGACCCCGCCGGACGGAGCCTGACGGCCGGGTCCTGATCGCCGGGTCCCGATCCCCGGGTCCCGATCCCCGGGTCCCGATCCCGGGGGCCAGATCGTCGGGGCCAGATCGCCGGGTCCCACCGCATCGCAACGACCCCCGCCCCCGACCGACCGGAGCCACCGATGTCCACCACGACCACCGCCGCCGGGCTCGCCCTCTTCGCCGGGGTGCTCATCGTCGTCCAGGCCGCGCTGCTCGGCGCCTTCGAGCGCCACATCCATCCGATCAGCGGCGCGTTCTGGATCCACGTCGCCGGCGTGGTGTTCGGTGCCGCGCTCGTCCTCCTCGCCCGCACCGGATGGGGACTGCCCGGGGTGGTGGCGTTCCCCTGGGGGTTACTGGCCGGCGTCGCCGGGATCGGGATCGTCGCCTCGATCGCCGCGGCGGTCGCGGGCGCGGGGCTCGGCACGACGCTGGTGATCGTGGTCGCCACCCAGCTCGTCCTCGGCTTCGCCCTCGACGCGGTCGGGGTGACGGGCGTGGTCGTGCCGATCACCGGACCACGTCTGCTGGGGCTGGTGCTGGTGATCGTCGGCGCGCTACTCGTCTACGGGCGGACCCCGCCCAGCGGTTGACCGCGGAGCGGCACCCTGCCTGAACCCGGGGGGACGGCGACCCCGGCGTAGCGAACGCGTCGCGGACGAGCCGCGTCTCGGGACGCACCGTGGCGTACGGACGCGTACGGACCGCGTCTCGGGCCCCGGCCGTACGGCGGGACGTGTGCGCTGAGCGGACGGTCACTTCACTGATGGTGTCTGCATGACTACGTAGAGGAACGCAGCCTGGGCGGGGGTTGATCGGCTGGCTCCTCCCGGGAGCACCGTCGAGATCGGGAGGGCTCCGCCATGCGGCACCGTCGGATCGCACTCATCGCTGCGTTCGTCATCACCGTGCCGCTCGCGGGAGCGGCGCTCGCCGGCTCCAGCGCGCCCGAGCGGGACTTCACGGAGGATCCGGGAGCC
>CAZADJ010000645.1:0-1056 GCA_964483845.1 uncultured Actinomycetota bacterium
GCGTCCAGATCTGGCACACGTCGGACGTCAGGATCATCCCGCAGCAGCAGGCCATGGAGTCGGCCGTGGATCGCCGCACGCTGCTGGCCGTCTGGCACCTCGACGAGGACCGTGTGGTGCCGATCGGGACCGAGCTGCTCGCCGACGCGCGGCTCCTCGAGGGATGGGAGCACGCCATCGAGGAGACCGCCGAGCCCTATCCGTGGGGGACGATGTTCGGACGGCCGTACCGGGACGTGTGGGTCGTGGACCCGGACACCGGCGAGCGCCGGAAGGCGCTGGAGAGGGTGCGCTGGGCGTGGCCGAGCGCCGCGGGCGGGCACCTCGTGAGCTTCGACGGCGAGGCGTATCACAGCCACGACCTCCGGACCGGCGTCTCCGCCGACCTGACGTCGGCGCTTCCCGCCGTTTTCGCGGACACGACCTACGACACCCCCACCGACCTGCTCCCGCCCTGGAGCTTCGGCCCCTCCGGTTGGCTGGAGGGGGATGCGGCCGTGCTCCTCCCGGACCGCTACGACCTGTGGCGGGTCGCCATCGACGGCTCGGGAGCGGAGCGGCTCACCGACGGCACGGCCGACCGCCTCGTCCACCGCGTCGCGTCGCTCCCCGACGACGACGTGCCCGGCCTCGACCCCGAGGAGCCGCTCTATCTGAGCCTCTACGGTGAGTGGTCCGAGCGGCGCGGATATGCACGCCTCGCTCCCGGCGGCGGCGTCGATCGACTCATCCTCGAGGACGCGTACGTCTCCTGGCTCACGAAGGCCGATTCCGCCGACGTGTACCTGTGGCGGGAGATGGCGTTCGACGACCCACCCGACCTGTTCGCCGCGAGCCCGGACCTGTCGGAGGCGGAGCGGGTGACCGACATCAATCCGTTCTTCGCCGAAGAGCCGTGGGGGAGCTCCCGCCTCGTCGAGTTCACCAGCGAGGCGGGCGTGCCGCTCCAGGCGGTGCTTTACCTGCCGCCGGGCTTCGAGGAGGGCACGCCCGTTCCGACCATCGTCTACACCTACGAGATCCGCTCGCCGACCATCCACGTCTTCTCGAACCCGA
>CAZADJ010000646.1:0-1054 GCA_964483845.1 uncultured Actinomycetota bacterium
GCCTGCGGCGGGCTCATCGGCCCGAACGGCGCCGTCAACCTCCTGCGCACGACGACGTTCGCCGGCTACCACGACGGAGTCGAGCACTACGTCACCGCCTTCGAGTTCGCGGGTGGCGGCGGTGCCTTCGGCTCGATCACACCGCTGCCCGGCATCCCGACCGACGTCGAGCGCGGTGGCGACTGGACCCTTCAGCGGCTCGTCCGCGAGACCGATCCACCAGTGGACTTCTTCCGTGCCCTCGGAGAGCAGGCGGCCGTCGCCGACGAGGCCGAGGTCCTGCTCGAGACGACGATCGACGCGCTCGACATCACGATCCTGCGCGGCGGCGGCGACGAGGTGGGCACGTGGGCCAAGAACAACGGCTTCCGCCTCCCGCCGGACGCGCCGGAAGTCCTCGACTTCTACGCCGACCGCAGCCCGATCTTCATGGCCGCGGCCTTCGACGCCGATGCCGCCGCGGAGCGTGGCCAGGCGATCGGTGACGGGACGCCGGTCCACCTCACCATCCCGACCGACAACCCGTGGGTGCCGCTGCGCATCCTCGGCCTCGGCAAGGGCGCCGGTGAGGTCGTCCAGGCGGACGTGTACCTCCTGACCGACGATCTGCCGGCGATGCTGCCGAATCCGTCCGCCTTCGGCGAGGATGAGGGTCTCATCCTCGACCACAGCGCCGCGGCGAGCGACGCGCTGCTGGCCGACCTGCGCTCCGACGCCGGGATGGAGTGGGTGCCGGAGAAGGCATGGCTGACGAAGGTCGTGGTGGACCTCGCCGCGGATGAGCTCGTCTTCGACCTCGCCATCGACGCATCGGGGGCGGGTCGTCCGTCGGCCGTCGACGCGGGCTACGAGCCTTTCACCACGCGCCCGGTGCCGCGTTCGCCGGTCGCGCTGGTGCTGCTGCTCGCCGCCGCCGCCGTGGTGGTCCTGCCGCTGATCATCCACCGATCGGCCGCAGCGAGCGGCGGGCGACCACTGGCCGGCGCATGAGCTCCCGGTCCGTCCGCCTCGCGATCGCCGCCCTGCTGCTCGTCAGCGGGGCGGCGCTGGCGGG
>CAZADJ010000647.1:0-1052 GCA_964483845.1 uncultured Actinomycetota bacterium
GCGCTTCGCGTGGTCCCAGCGACCGGCATGATGTCCGGAGCCGAGTCGTCGAGACGTCCGGAGGTGGCGGGATGAGCAGGAAGCTGCGGTGGGGCGTGCTCAGCACGGCGAAGATCGCCGTCGAGAAGGTCATCCCCGCGATGCGGTCGGCACGGTGGGCCGAGGTAACCGCGATCGCCTCCCGGGAAGAGGCCCGGGCGCAGGAGGCGGCGGACCTGCTCCAGATCCCCCGCGCCCACGACAGCTACGAGGCCCTGCTCGACGACCCGAACGTCGACGTCATCTACAACCCGCTGCCCAACCACCTCCACGCGGAGTGGACCGTCCGCGCCGCCGAGGCCGGCAAGCACGTGCTCTGCGAGAAGCCCCTCGCGATGTCGCCGGACGAGGCGGAGGAGATGATCGCGGCGTGCCAGCGAGCCGGCGTCACGTTCATGGAGGCGTTCATGTACCGCCTCCACCCCCAGTGGATACGCACGCGCGAGATCGTCCGCTCCGGCACGCTCGGCGAGCTGGTCGCGGTCGAGACCCACTTCTCCTACTTCAACGACGACCCGACGAACATCCGCAACATCGCCGCCTACGGTGGCGGTGCGATGATGGACATCGGCTGCTACTGCCTCGACCTGTCGCGCCTGTTGTTCGACGCGGAGCCCAGGCGGGTCGAGGGGCTGGTGCGCCGCGACCCCGATCTGGAGGTCGACATCCTGGTCTCCGGGCTGCTCGGGTTCCCCGGCGGCGGCCAGGCGACCTTCACCTGCGGGACGCGCTGCGCCCCCGACCAGCGCGTCCACGTCATCGGAACCGACGGGCGGCTCGTCGTCGAGATCCCGTTCAACGCGCCGCCGGACCGGCCGACCCGACTGCTCGTCACCTCCCACGGGGCTGACTCGACCCGGCCGGAGGCGATCACGCTCCCGGTCTGCGACCAGTACGCGCTGCAGGCGGACGCGTTCAGCCGCGCCGTGATCGAGGGCCGCGAGCCCCCGGTCCCGCCCGACAACGGGGTCGCGAACCTCCGTCTGATCGAGACCCTGCTCGCCTGACCGCAC
>CAZADJ010000648.1:0-1052 GCA_964483845.1 uncultured Actinomycetota bacterium
GACTGGACGAAGGCCCGTCTCTTCCTCCATCGCGAGCTTTACCCCGACGCCGTGTTGAGGAGTTGCCGTCACGATTCCGTGGACCATCCCCGAGCTGGCCATTGTTGTTCCAGCCCCAGCAATAGGCCTCGCCCGCGGGCGTTACCGCGCACGTATGCTGCTCGCCCACGTCGCTAAGGCGTTCCACGAAGTCGAGGTCGCCCTCCAACGGGACGGGGGTGGTCTGATTCTGAGGGGCAGAGCCGTCTCCGAGCTGCCCGCGGGAGTTGCGTCCCCAGCAGTACGTGATCCCGAAGGCCATCCGCACATGTGTGATCGCCGCCCACGAAGAGGGAAGGGACGGTGAATACGATGGCGTCCGCCACCTAGACCGGCATGGGGCTCCCCGGACCCATCTGCCGCCATCACGTAGAGGTGGACGTTGCCGACGTCACGATCCGTCTGGAAGACGATCTGGTCACGCAGCGGCGCGATGCAGGCAACTTCGAACGCTGCCTCCGCGGTGGTGCCGGCCGTGACCGCGACGGTGCGGGGGTTGTCCCTCTGTACGGCGCAGTTCGCCGCTACGGCCCCGAGCTCCACCTCATGGTCTCCGGGCTCGACATCCGCGAAGGTCGTGGTGGCGTTGACACCCCGTGGACCCCGGGCCGGTGCCCATATCTCCGTCGTCGTTACCCGAGCACGCTCTGAGGGCCACCAGGCACGCGAGGACCGGTAGCCGGCCTGAGAGCCCGGGGCCAAGACCGCCGTCCAACTGATCCGTGCTGGGTTCCTCATGCTGGAATCCTCCTGTACGCCCGCAGATGAAGCCTTTCCGGCCAATGCGTTCCAAAGGGGAGATGTCTTGGGCGGGGTCCGGGCACCCTGTCCCCTCACCCTTCTTCTACGCAAAGCCGAGTGTTCACCCGACACTCACGCTCCTCGCGTGATCGCCGACTCGATGGGCGGGAGTGGTCACGCGAAGGATGGACCCGGTCCCAGCCGTGCTACGGCCTACGGCGGATCGAGGACGCCGACCGGCGTAACGCTGTGCGTGCCGGCGTTCCCATCGC
>CAZADJ010000649.1:0-1050 GCA_964483845.1 uncultured Actinomycetota bacterium
TCGGATGATTGAGACGACCATCGCGGGGTCGGTTCGGTGAGCGAAATGGCCGTGACCTTCCAATACGTGGGTCCGGGCATGGGAAATGGCATCAGCGGCTCGATCGGTGGCTTCTTTGAATGAGGCTGGGCTCTCGCTTCCCGAGAGCAGAAGGGTCGGTGCGTCGATCCCATCGAACTGGCCAGGCGCATATTCCCAGGCTTCCTCGACGCGACATTCCCGGGGAGCTGTGTGGGCGCCGGCCAGTATCTGCGGCCAGCGAGGGCTGGACCGCAAGGCATCGATCTCCTCCTGGGACATGCCGAGTATGTCGAACACTATCCGCACGACCGCTGTCTCTCGGTCGCCTGCCGCCAGAGCGGCTTCCGCTTCTTCGATTGCACCCGCTGGATACTTGAGACCAAGGCTTGGCTCGTACAAGACGAGGCGATGAACGTCGGGGGAGATGCTCGCGCCACCCATGGCGCAATTGGCCCCATAGGAGTGACCCCACAGAACCACCGGCTGGCCGGATCGGGTCGCCACAGCCTCGACAACTGCGGAAACGTCATCGAAGTCACGTTCGATCGAATACTCCGCTCCGTCGCCGCTTCCGCCGAATCCTCTTCGATCCATGGCGAAGGTCGTGAAATGTTTGTTCAGGTCTGTGACGGGCACCGCCCAAGCCCTGTGATCCGCGAACGAACCGTGAACCAACACAATCGGGAGACCACCTCCACCAACCCACACTCTCAGAGGTGTGCCATCGGCCGAATGAACCTGGAAAGAATCCCTGAACTCATCGGTTGCGGTCGCTTGACTCATGGACGCTTACTTCTCAGAGGACCTGCTGTCGGCTGTGTTGGTTGCTTGGTCCTCGAAACCACCACACCGTAAACCATTGCAGCCGATTCGCCGTCATGGGTGGGAACCCCACAAAGACCAGGATCCCACCTGCGAGCACAAGCCCAGGATCGCCAACACACCTAGCGGCACAGACCGACACCGACCCCTGGCGCTCGTGTCGATAGAGCTATCGCTCATATGCACACCCTAAAGACAGCACTAGAT
>CAZADJ010000650.1:0-1050 GCA_964483845.1 uncultured Actinomycetota bacterium
CGCTCGCTGACCGTCGCGGACGCAGGCAGGGATGCCGAGACCGCGGTACGCCGCACCAGCGACCGCGAAGGCCGGTGCCGCGCCCACCGCCTCATCGATCCGCCGGACGCGTGCCCGGTGGCCGAGCTCGTACTGCGGCAACGCCCGGTCCCATCGGGTCACGGCCGTCGCCTCCGGGTCCACGTCGATCCGCGCGAGGTCCCGTAGCTCCGCGCGCACGGCCCGGGTCAGCGCGTCGTCGTCGAGGTCCCCGTGTCGGCGGTCGCCGCGTCGACCGACCGATGCGCGCACGACGACACGGCCGTCACCGATGTGGCCCCACTTCTGGCTCATCCACGTTGCGGCCTTGACCAGATGTCCCGCAGCGGAGGGCACGAGCATCCCGCTGCCCGGAGGCAGTCGTGTGCCCGCCGGGAGCACCAGCGTCACGAGCGCGACGGAGACGTAGGGGATCTCCCGCAGGGGATCCACGGCGTCCGGAGCGATGTCTCCGAGGAGCTCCGCGGCGGCGTACGCCGGGACCGCGAGGACGACGACGTCTGCTCCGATGTCCATCTGCCCGACCGGACCGTCAACGGCGGCGACGTACCAGCCGCCGTCACGTCGGATCCCGAGGACCCGTGTGGACGTCCGGACGTCCACACGCTCGGTGGCCGCGAGCCGCTCGATCAGTCGGCTCAACCCCCCTCGCACCGTCTGGAAGACGGGTCGTTGCGGCGTCGGGTCACGGTCGGCCAGGACCGAGCGCAGCCCACGGACGAGGCTGCGGTCGCGGCGGGCCGCGTCTGCGATGAGCGGCGTGGCCGCGACCAGACCGAGCCGTTCGACGTCGCCCGCGTGGACCCCGGCGAGGAGCGGGTCGACGAGACGTTCGACGACCTCCGGACCGAGGCGCCCGCGCACGTACCCGGCGACGGTGGAGCGGTCGGGGTCGGCGCGCCGTGGGAGGACGAGGTCGAGCGTCACCCGGGCGGCCCCGCGTCGCGACAGGAGGCCGCCGCGGAACAGCGGGCCGAGCCGCGTCGGGACCCCGAGCACGTTGCCGGGCGG
>CAZADJ010000651.1:0-1050 GCA_964483845.1 uncultured Actinomycetota bacterium
CCGGCCACCGTCGGTCCCCGGACCGGCGGTGTGCTCCGCATCGGATCACGATACGCCCCCGCGGGTACCGGTGCCAGCGGCAGTCGAAGCCCTTCGGCCCCGATGGAGCCGGGGTGGAAGGGCCCCGGGTCCCCTCAGGAGGCCCTCAGGAGATCAGGCCCCGCCGCAGCGCCGTCGCCACCGCACCCGTGCGGTCGGGCGCGTCCAGCTTCACCAGCACGTTCTGGACGTGGGTCTTGACGGTCCGGGCCGACACCCCGAGCACCTGGGCGATCTGCTGGTTCGTGCGGCCGTCGGCGAGCTGCGCCACCACCTCGAGCTCCCGGACCGTCAGCGGCTGGGACGAGCCGCCCACGTCGTCGTGGCGGGCGGCGGCCAGCTGCATCGCGATCTCGGGGGACACGGCCCGTTCGCCCCGCGCGGTCGCGAGGACGGCCGAGGCGAGCTCGTCCGGCAGCGCGGTGGTCAGCAGGAAGGAATCGACCCCGGCGGCCACGCCGTCGCGCACGTCGGTGACGCTGGCCCGGTCGGCGAGCGCGAGGACGTGCAGGGCCGGGTGCCGGTCCACGAGGAGGCGCACGAGCTCCAGGGGCAGTGCCTGCGCGCCGCCGGTCGACACCACGAGCACCGAGGGCAGGTGGTGGCTGATCGTCGCCTCGAGCCGGTCGACGGTGCAGGCATCCAGCACGTGGATGGTGTCCGCCTCGCCGAGCACCGCCTGCAGGCCGGCACGGACGACCGGTCGGGGGTCCGCGACGACCACCGTGGCCACCCGGGTCGGTGCGCCGCCGCCCGGGCGGCCTCGTTCCTGCACCACACCGGCCATGCGCGCTCCTGCCATGACGATCGGCCCACGCGACGGTCGTGCGGACCGAGGTCATGGTCCGTCACCCGACCGGGTGTTGTGGATGGCCCGCCGGGGCCATTTCCCGGGTCGGATGGTGGCGGAGTCGAACTAGTCGCTCACTCAGGGTGCGCTGATCGAGCGGATGGTGACGTCCAGGGTGCCGCCCGGCGTCTCCACGGACACGGTGTCGCCCGTGCCGTGGT
>CAZADJ010000652.1:0-1047 GCA_964483845.1 uncultured Actinomycetota bacterium
TGCGGTGGGCGCTGCGGGTCCACGCCTACGCGTTCCTGCTCGTCACCGACCGCTATCCGCCCTTCTCGCTCGACTGAACCACCCGACCAGACAAGGAGCTCCGACCATGAAGGCAATCGTGCAAGACACCTACGGGCCCACAGACGTGCTCGCCTACACCGATGTGGACGTGCCGGTCGTCGGCGCCGGCGACGTGCTGGTGCGGGTCCGCGCAGTTGCGCTCCACCCGGGCGACCACTTCATCCTGACCGGTACCCCCTACGTCGTGCGTCTGGCGTTCGGGCTACGCCGGCCGCGCCACGGCATCCCCGGCCGTGACACCGCGGGCACGGTCGAAGCCGTCGGCCGCGACGTTCGAGGTCTCGCACCCGGTGATGAGGTCTTCGGCTGGAGCGCGACCGGCACGCTCGCCGAGTACGTCTGTGCTCCAGCCGACCACTTCGCCCTCAAGCCGTCTCGGCTGTCCATGGAGCAGGCAGCCGCACTGCCCACGTCCGGGCTGACCGCCCTGCAAGCGCTACGCGACGTAGCGGCCGTGCGTCCCGGGGACCGGGTGCTGATCGTCGGGGCGTCAGGCGGGGTGGGGACCCTCGCGATCCAGATCGCCAGGTCCCTGGGTGCGGAGGTGACCGGGGTGTGCAGCACCAGCAACGTCGACCTCGTCCGTTCGCTGGGCGCCGACCACGTCATCGACTACACCCGGGCCGACTTCACCCGCACCGGCAACCGCTACGACGTCATCCTCGACAACGTCGAGGCCCAGCCGCTGTCGGACACGCGTCGTGCGCTCACCCCCGAGGGGACGCTCATCCCCAACAGCGGCGAAGGCGGCCGGTGGATCGGACCGCTCGGCCGGATCGCCAAGGCACGGATCTCGTCGCTGTTCACACGTCAGCGTCTGCGGCCGTTCACGTCCCGCGGGAACCACCACGACCTCGTTGAGCTAGCCCACCTCGCCGATGCGGGCGAGCTCACCCCGGTCATCGACCGCACCTACCTCCTGCACCGAGCTCCAGACGCCTTCGAACACGTCGCGACGCGACACGC
>CAZADJ010000653.1:0-1047 GCA_964483845.1 uncultured Actinomycetota bacterium
ACCTTCGCCTGGATCCTGGCCATGGAGGAGGTGGCCGCCGCCGACATGGCCATGGCCGTCTCGCTGAGCGTCCACGTCCTCAGCCAGCTCTGCATCTTCGCCAACGGGACCGATGAGCAGAAGGCGCGCTTCCTGCCGCCGATGACCGCCGGTCGCGAGCTCGGGGCCTTCGCGCTGACCGAGCCCGGTGCGGGGTCCGATGCGGCCAGCCTGTCGCTCGCCGCGGTCCGTGACGGCGACGACTACCTGCTGTCGGGGACGAAGATCTGGATCACGAATGCCGGCGAGGCGGCGCGGTACGTCGTCTTCGGCACGGTCGACCGGTCGAAGGGCAAGGCCGGCATCACCGCCTTCGTGGTCGAGGCCGATACGCCCGGCTTCCGCCTCGGTTCGAAGGAACGCAAGATGGGCATCCGCGGCACGACCGGATACGAGCTCGTCTTCGACGAGGCTCGCGTCCCGGCAGCGAACCGCCTGGGGGACGAGGGCGACGGTCTGCGCGTCGCGCTGTCGGCCCTGGGGGCCGGACGGATCAGCATCGCCGCGGCCTGCACCGGGCTGGCACGCAACGCCCTCGAGCTCGCCGCCCGCTATGCGCTCCAGCGCCGCCAGTTCGGCCGTGCCATCGCCGACCAGGAGATGATCCAGGCCATGCTGGCCGAGATGACGGTCCACGTGGAGGCCGCGAGGCTGCTCACCTGGCGCGCGGCCCGGATGCGCGACGCCGGGCAGCCGATCAGTACCGCCTCGAGCATGGCGAAGTGGTACGCCTCGGACGCCGCGATGCGCGTCACCACGGATGCGGTCCAGATCTACGGCGGCGCCGGCTACAGCCGCGACAACCCGGTCGAGCGCCTGATGCGCGATGCGAAGGGCGCGCAGATCTACGAGGGGACGAACCAGATCCATCGGCTCATCGTCGCGCAGGGACTGCTCGACGCCATGCGCCGCGAAGGCTGACGGAGAGACGAGAGGGAGACCGATGACGACCGCCCAGGCCACCCCCAAGACGATGCACGCCCAGGGGGAGCCGCTCATCGTTCCGCC
>CAZADJ010000654.1:0-1046 GCA_964483845.1 uncultured Actinomycetota bacterium
GGCTCGCGCGGTGCGGTCGTGGCCAGGGTCACCAGGCCAGCGCCGGCGCGCACGGCAGCGGCGGCGCTCAGTACGGCGGCGCCGGCGTAGCGGCGGGACCCGGCAACCACCAGGACCCGACCCCGGGCGTGCTTGTCGGCTGCGGCCGCGAGCGGCGCGACCGAGGCCAAGCGGTCGTGCGTGGCGACCCAGTCCGACTCAGCACGCCACCGTGGTCCGAGCCCCGCCACCTCCACCACACCAGCGTGCGCCGCACCGGGGTGGAGCACGAGTCCGCGCTTGGCCGCCCCGAACGTCACCGTGCGGACCGCCTGGACCGCGACGCCCGGCGTGGCACCGGTGGCCGCGTCGACGCCGCTGGGGATGTCGCAGGCCACGACCGGCCAGCCGCCGTCGTTGCAGATCAGCACGCCCAGGCGAGCCTCGTCGCGCGGCGCGCCGCTGATGCCGGTCCCCAACACTGCGTCGACGCGCACGTCGGCCGCTGCCAACGCGGTGTCGATCGCGTCACGGTCGTCGGTGCCGCTGATCGCCCGGCCACCGCTGGCCAGCCACGCCGAGCGTGCCTGGCCGCTGTGGTCGGACGTCTCCACGTCCGTGCCGTGGACCGCCAGCACCGTGCACTGCACGCCGCGCTCCCGCAGTCGTGCCGCAGCGACCCAGGCATCGCCGCCGTTGTCACCCTTGCCCGCGACCAGCAGCACGCGGCGGCCGTAGACGCCGCCGGCCCGCGCCCGCAGCTCGGCCACCACGCCGCGTGCGAGCGCACCACCGGCCCGCGCCATCAGGCCGTCCCAGGTGTCGCCATCCGCGACGGCTCGTTGGTCGGCGGCACCGGCCTCCTGACCGGTGAGCAGGACACCGGGCGGCTCGGTGGCGCGGCGCGTCACGTCACTCGACCGTGACGGTCTTGGCGAGGTTGCGCGGCTTGTCGACGTCCTCACCGCGGGCGACGGCGAGGTGGTAGGCGAACAGCTGCATTGGCACCGTGGCCAGGATCGGCGCGGCCAGGACGTGGCTCGGCTCGGGCAGGGTCACGACGTCGT
>CAZADJ010000655.1:0-1044 GCA_964483845.1 uncultured Actinomycetota bacterium
GGCGGTGTTCGGTGCGTCGCTGCCGAAGAGCAAGCGGTCGTGGTGCTCCTGCAGTGCGTCGGCCGGCACGGCGACGGGGCTGTCGACGACCGGCGTGAGGTCGGCCCACACGTTGGCGTGGGCGCGCATGACCTCGAGGACCGACGTGGTCGAAGGGTGCCCCACGTGGGCAGCGATGAAGGTCACATCGGGGTTTCCGCCCGCCACCGACGCGAGTGGCCTGACCTCGTCAGCGGCGGTGGTGCCGTCGATCGCCGACCCGAGGTGCACCACCACGGGGACCTGCCGGTCGGCGCACACCTCGAACACCTCGGTGAGGCGAGGGTCGTCGAGGTCGAAGCGCCCCACCGAGCAGTGGAGCTTCAGCACTCGCAGGCCCAGGTCGTCGACGGCCTCGACGACCACGCCGGCGGGGTCCTCTTCATCGGGATGGACGGTCGCGCCGGCGACGACGGCAACCGGACCGTCGGCGACGGCTGCGGCGGCTTCGGCACTGTGGACGTTGAAGCGTCGGGCGGTCCCGGCCCGGTGGGCGTAGGGCAACGACCAGATGGTGCGCACACCCTCGCCGTGAAGCCGCTCCAGCGCCGCTTCCGGTTCGACCGGGTAGGCAAGCTCGGACGTGAGGTACTGCTCGAAGACGTCACGGATCCGCCGGGCCACGGCCGGCGGGAGGAGCACGTGCGTGTGCGCGTCGACGAGTTCGGTCATCCGTCCCGTCTCACCCGTCAGCGCCGTCGGCCTGGAGGTTGGCCACGCCGATGGCGGCCGCACCGCCCGTGACGGTCCCGAGCCAGGCCGCGGCAGGCAGCGGGACGCTGCCGCGTGCGGCCATGGCGGCGATGAAGGCGGTGTCGAGGCTGTCGACCAGCAGCTGGGCACGATCCAGGTGCCGGCGGGTGCGCGCGTCCGCGGTGAGGTAGCCGACACCCAGACCGATGGCCCGGACACCGAAGTAGCGCCAGCCGGTCCGGGCACCGGGTCGGTCGTCGGGCTCGAGCAGGGACAGCCGCTGGATGGTCGTCGGCGCCAGCAGGGCGAGCG
>CAZADJ010000656.1:0-1041 GCA_964483845.1 uncultured Actinomycetota bacterium
GCCATCGAGCCGGCGCTCGGCCGATGGGGCAACCCGAGCGGCTTCCTGGAGGTCGGCGAGGCGGTCCAGGAGGGAGCCCGCCGCGAGACGGAGGAGGAGACCGAGCTGCGGGTCGAGGTCGGCGAGCTCATCGGGGTGTACTCGCGCCCGCAGGCGGGGATCGTCACCATCGTGTACGAGGGCAGGGTCGTCGGAGGGCGGCCGGAGCCGGCCGCCGAGACGAGCGAGGTGCGCGACTTCGCCCCTGACGAGATCCCGTGGGACGAGCTTGCGTTCTCGACCACCGAGTCGGCCCTGCGCGACTGGGTCGCCGCGCAGCCCGGCCACGGTCCCCGCCACGAGCCAGAGCTCTACGTCGAGGGCGATCCGGACTGAGCCTGGCCCGCACGGGTCACATCGCCGCGCAGCGGTACGGCGCCGCCGAGCAGCAGTCCGAAGCCGATGGTGGCCAGGATGGCGATCGGGTGCCCGGCGAACCCCCAACCGGGCTCACCGCCGCTGCCCAGGCCGATCGCGGCGACGAGCCCCCAGATCAGGAGCGCGAAGCAGGGCCCGGCGGCGGCGACGGTGGCGCGCACGGTGAAGAACCGGCCGAAGAAGTAGGCAAAGCACATGCCGGCGAGGGCGCCGCCGGCCTGCACCGCCGCGAGCCCGAGGACGAACGCGAGCTCCGGCGGCGCGACGACCGGCACGAGGGACTCCGCGAACGGGCGCAGCGCGCGCAGTGGGTCCCCGAACGCGATGCCGGCCAGGACCATCGCGATCGCGGCCCACACGTAGCCGGCGGCGAGTCCGGCAACGAAGCCGCGGTACGCCAGCCTGAGCCCGTTGATCTCGGTCACGGCGCGGAATGGGCAGCGGTCACCATGCGAGGAAGGCTAGGCCTCGCGAAGCCGCGTGATCAGCGGACCGATGGTCCGGCCCGGCCCCGTACCGCCGCCGGGCGGTGAGCGTGGGTCAGGCGGCGAAGCGCCGGAAGACACTCACCGCGTTCTGGCCACCGAACCCGAATCCGTTGACGATCGCCACCTCGACCGTCTG
>CAZADJ010000657.1:0-1041 GCA_964483845.1 uncultured Actinomycetota bacterium
TGGTCGTGCTGCGGTCCAGCCAGCGGCTGGCCCACCACACCAGCCCGGCCACCAGCGCCAGCCCCACGGCCAGCAGCCACGGCCCGCCCTGCTCGTAGGTCCGGCCCAGACCGATGCCGATCCCGACGGCGGTCGCGAACCCGGCGATCCCGCCGAGCGTGTCGGCCACCTGGTAGCGCCAGACGTTGATGTCCGACGTGCCCGCCGCGACGGACATGACGGTCGGGGGCACCACGGCGACGCGCCCGATGATCGCGATGGCGGGGCCGTGCTCGGCCAGCAGCATGCGCGCCTGGGCGAACCGCTCCGGTGTGATGCTGCGCTGCAGCCAGCGGGGGCCCTCGCCGCGGGCGAGCGCGGGCCCCCAGGCCCGCCCGATGAAGAAGAACGCCCAGTTCATCACGATCATCAGCGGGGCGTGGGCGAGGAACAGCAGCCACAGGTCGAGGTCGCCGGTGGTGCGCCACAGCCCACCGCTCCACAGCACCACGTCCTTGCTGGGGCGCACCAGCAGCAGCCAGTAGATCTCGTCGCTGGCGCCGCCGGAGATCCTGGCCACCAGTGGCGCAACGATGGTGAAGAACGCCACGAGCGGGATGCCCAGGCGCGCCACGCCGACGCCGAGCACGAAGCGGCGGAACCACGGGTGCATCGCCTCGTCGGGGACGTGCGCCTCGGACGCGGGCACGCCGTCGACGAGCACCTGCTCGCCGTTGGGCACCTGGTCGTCGTCCGACTCGGTCACGTCACCACCTTTCGCCCGGGTCCGCCGAGTGAACCGTGCGACGCGGTGGCCACCCGACCGGGTGTGCTCACCGCACGGCGCGGCGCGGCTCCAGCCAGGTGCCGGCCGGCTCGGTCTGCCACACCCGCCCGGTCTCGCGGTGGGTCGCGGCGTCGGTGAAGCGGTACCGCATCCGGCGGATCCGCACGGCCTCGGGGGCCGCGCCGTCGAACGGGTCGTGGCGCAGGACGCGCCGGACCAGCGGGTCGCCCTCCAGCAACCCGTCGACGAAGCGGTGCACCCACTGGTCGCGGCGG
>CAZADJ010000658.1:0-1027 GCA_964483845.1 uncultured Actinomycetota bacterium
CGTCAGGCGCTCGCGACGGGGTAAGGCTCCTGGAGCCGGTCGTTGAAGTGTCGTGGGGCGCCGTCGGACCAGATGGAGATCTCGCTGCCCATACCATCGGGGTCCTCGAACCAGACGCATCGGACGGCGCCGAAGTCGGTCACCGTCCCGTTCGTGGCGCCGGCCTCCACCAGCCGTGTCCGCAGCAGTTCGAAGGCTTCGGGGTCCTCCACGTTGATCGCCAGGTGGTCGAGGTGACCTCGACCGAATATCTCGTCCGAGGCCCGTGCGTTGGGGTTGCCGTCGACGAACTCGAACGGGTGCAGCGCGAACCCGGCCCCGAGGTCGACGAGGGCATGCCGGAGCTCCCCCTCGTCGAGGTCGTAGCGCACCTCCGCGTCGAAGACGGTGCGGTAGAAGTCGATGAACCGGTCCAGGTCCTGCGTGACGAGGGCGACGTGGTTGCATCCGGCTGACAGTGGCATGGTTCTCCTCCTGTTCCGTACGGGCACCTGACGGAACAGTACGGTAACCTGACCATATAGTCAAGGAACGTTACTAACCTGACGGCGGCGAGGAGACGCGATGGACCAGGGAGCTCGCAGGTTCGACGCAGCCACCGAAGGGATGCTCCGGCTCCCCGGCGGTCCTCCGTTCGTCGGGCTGCTCCGACCGCTCCTCGACTGGGTGGAGGAGCGCCACCTCGAGCTCATGGCTGACGCCGGCTTCAACGACGTCCGGCGCGCACACAACTCGGTGTTCGTGCACCTGCCGGCGGAGGGCCGGCGGCTGACCGACCTGGCCGATGCCGCAGAGATGTCCAAGCAGGCCATGGGGGAGCTAGTCGACGACCTCGTGGACAAGCGCTACCTGCGTCGGACCCCCGACCCGACGGACGGGCGCGCCAAGCTGATCGTGTGGGCCGACCGCGGGGAGGACGCCCACGAGGCGACGATGCAGGTCTTCGCGTCCATCGAGCAGGAGCTGTCCGAGGCCGTCGGCGAGGAACGCTTCGCCGACCTCCGTTCGATCCTCCTCGAGCTCCTCA
>CAZADJ010000659.1:0-1027 GCA_964483845.1 uncultured Actinomycetota bacterium
CGAGGTGGACGAGCTCGAGGTGCCCGAGACGCTCCAGACGCTGGTCGCGGCGAGGCTCGACGGGCTCGACGGCGAGGTGCGCGACCTCGTCCAGCACGCGGCGGTGCTCGGCCAGAGCTTCACCCGTGAGGGCCTGGCAGCGCTGAGTGGCCTGGGGGTCGAGGAGGTCGAGGAGGGGCTCCGCGCTCTGCGGGCCAAGGACCTGGTCGGCGTCGATGCAGGTGCGCGCGGCCCGGAAGGAGGCAGGTACGCGTTCCTGCAGGCGATGGTGCGCATGGTCGCCTACGAGACGCTGTCGCGGCACGAGCGCAAGCGCCGCCACCTCGCGGCCGCGTCCCACCTCGAGTCCGCCACGGGGAGCGACGAGCTGGCCGAGGTCGTCGCCACACACTACCTGGACGCCTACCGGGCCGACGAGGACGCTGAGGACGCCGACGAGATCCGGGGTGACGCGCTGCGCATGCTCCGAAGGGCGGCGGATCGTGCCGAGTCCCTCGCCGCGGTCGACGAGGCCCGGCGCTGCTACGTCCGGGTGGTGGAACTGGCCGACGATCCGACGGAGCGCGCGGCTGCGCTGCTGCGGGCCGGCGAGCTCGCCCGCCGTGCCGGCCGGACCGACGAGGCGATCGACCTGCTGCGTGAGACCGCCGAGGTCTCCGCCGGGCTCGGGGACACGCGGCAGGAGGTCCTGGCGGAAGCGATCATCGCACGCATCGACTTCGACGAGGGTCGTGGCGCCGAGGCCGCCGAGCGACTCGAGGCCGCCGTCTCGCAGCTGGACCCCGACGAGTCGCCGGTCCGGTACGCGCGTCTCGCCAGCGAGCTCGCGCGCCAGCTGTACTTCCTCGGTCGGATCGACGACGCGGAGGTGCACGTGCAGGCAGCGCTGCGGCCGGCCGAACGGGAGCGGCTGGTGGACGTCGTCTGCGACGCTCTCAACACGAAGGCGTTGGTGGTCTGGCAGCGGGACCAGCCCGAGGAGGCGCTCGCGCTGATGCGGCACGCCTACCGGCTGAGCGAACACACA
>CAZADJ010000660.1:0-1026 GCA_964483845.1 uncultured Actinomycetota bacterium
CCGTACGTGCTCGAGGACGGAGATGCCCGCTGGGCGATGGAGCAGGGCGGGCTGCGCCTCGACATCCTCACGCGCGCCGAGGATTCGGGCGACGCGTTCACCTTGATGCGCTACGAGGCACCGCCGGGCTTCACCGGCCCGCCGCTCCACCAGCACGCGGATCTGGACGAGGCGATGCTGGTGCTCGACGGGCGACTCGCGGTTCGCCTGGGCGACGAGGACCACATCCTGGGTTCCGGTGACTTCGTGTGGATGCCGCGCCAGGTGCCGCACGCCTTCGTGAACGCCGGCGAGAGCGCCGCCCGCTTCATCGGCCTCGTCTGCCCGCCGGGACACATGGAGGAGTTCTTCGCCGCCGTCCAGGAGGAGCTGGCTGGGACGGAGGGGCCACCCGACCGGGACAAGCTCATGGAGCTGAACGCCCGTCACGGCATCGACGTGTTGGGACCGCCGCTGTCTCCCGAGGAGTTCTCCGTCTCGCCGTGAGCGAGCACCGCTCGCAGGACGGTGACCACCGCCCGGCCGGCTCGAGCGCCGTCCAGCCCGAACTCCCGGTGCAGCACCCACCAAGTGGCTGCGCTCATGAGGTGGCGGACCACCGCGAACACCGCCTCGGGATCGTCGAGACCGGACAGCTCCGGCTCGATCACCTCCCGGAACCGTCCGGTGCGGTCCCGGTGCTGCGCTGAGCGGAGGTCCTCGGAGAACGAGATGCGCACCATCGCCTCGACCGACACCCCGAGGTCGTCGAAGCGACCGAAGAACCGCTCAACGGCGTCGAGGTGGTCCTCCACGTCTTCGACCTCGACCTCCTCGAGCTCGTCCTCGAGCCGCTCCTGCACCCGGTCGGCCAGTGCGTCGAGGAGGCCCTGCCGGTCCGAGAAGTGGCGGTAGACGGTCCGGTGCGACACGCCGGCCCGGTCGGCGACCTGCTGGACGGACAGGTCGCCGAGACCCTCCTCGACGACCACCTCGGCGAGCGCCCCGAGGATCGCATCGCGCGTTTCGGCCATCCGTCGCGCGCGG
>CAZADJ010000661.1:0-1025 GCA_964483845.1 uncultured Actinomycetota bacterium
TCGTGGCCTGGATGCGCTGCTGGTGGGCGCCGTGGCCGAACTGCACCAGCGAGTGCCGGTTCAGGCGCAGCCACGGGATGCCGCGGGCCCTCGCCGCGTCCACCAGGGACCGGGTCGACGGGCCCAGCGCCCGGCGCTGGGCGAACCGGATGAAGTCGTCACGCTCCTGGTCCCAGTCGACCTCGTCGGGCAGGTCCGCACCGACCGCGTCGACCTCCTGGTACCAGTCGGCCAGCTCCACGGCGGCCTCGTCAGGCAGCAGCGACAGCAGCAGTCGGCGACCGACGTCGCACGCCTCGAGGCCGACCTCGCGGTCGTGGTAGGCGTAGACCAGGTCGTAGTGACCGCCCTCGCCGCGCGATCTGGTGCGCCCGAACGAGACGTCGTCACCGGCGATGTTCTGCAGCTCGAGCGAGACGTGCTCCCACACGTGGCCCAGCCAGGTGCCGTCGTCGTCGGTGAGCCGGCGGACGAACCCACCCGGTTCCTGGTAGGAGCAGCCGTGCTCGTGCAGCCCGGGCAGGGCATCCAGCAGCCCCTGACGGAACTCGTCACCCAGCCGACCCGTGGGCCACTCCTCGAGGGGCCCGAGGTCGATGACGTGCCGGATGACCGGGAAGCCAGCCCAGACGTTCGGCCCGACGTAGACGTTGGTGGACAGGATGTGCACCCGGTCGTGCTCCTCGCGGTCGGTCCTGACGACGGTAGGACGGTCCCGCGCTCAGCGAGGCCTCACCCGGCCGAGGCCGTCCGGTCCACGAGGTCGTAGCGACCACCGGAGGCGAGCAGGTGCACGCGCAGGCCGACCATGCTGACCGGCTCGCCCTCGCGGACCTCGGCCACCGAGTTGTGGACGATCTCGGACGGGTCGACGATCGTCACCGCGCCGGAGCCCACCACCTCCAGGACGTCGTCGGGCCCGATGACCGCCGCCGTGTCCTCGTCGATCCCCAGACCGACCAGGAACGGGTTGAGCGAGATCGCCGTCAGGAGGCGGCCGAGGCGGTCGCGCTCGCTGAAGTGCT
>CAZADJ010000662.1:0-1024 GCA_964483845.1 uncultured Actinomycetota bacterium
CGCCAACGTTGTCGAGCAGTACGGCGAGAACGTCGTCAACGCCTGTAGCCGAAGGCGAGGCGATCGCTGCGATCCCTGTGGCGTTTGCGGTCAGGCCCAACTCCTGGGTCACACTCCAGTCAGCCGCGACCAGCTGATGTCCGGTGACGCGAACCGCTCGCCGGGTCGCTGGGTCACGAAGGTCGAGAACGTCGGCGAGGTCGACCTCGTACTCGAACAGAAGGCGAGGCAGCAGCCCTTCGACCCCGATCGTCTGGCGCTCCCCGAGTCGCTGCAGTTCGGCCACGACGCAGGCACGTGTGAGGCACAGGTACAGGACCGTGAACGAGTCTGGCGGGTTGAACCTGCCGCCGTGGATGCGGGCACCCCGACCACTGCGCGGGTCGTATCCCGGAGCGATGTGTCGGTAGGCGGTGCCCCGGAACGCGGACCTGCGGGCGCTCGCGACCGAAGCCGCATCGATCACGCGGTGACACCTTCGGCCATGGCGAGGATCGCACCGATCACCCTGCGGTACTCACCCCGCTGGACGAGGTCGATCGGCTTCTCGTAGTCCAGATCCGGGTTCGGACTGCGGATCCACAGCCGAGCCGGCTCCTCACGGAGGACACGGCGTAGCAGGTCCACGACCGCCTTCAACTCGAGCAGTCGCTCCTCGGATCCCCGGCGCGGGACCGAAGCCGCGTTCTGCCAGCGCGCGACCGTTCGGGTTGACGTGCCGACCACACGAGCGACGTCGGGGGACTCGAGGATCCCGTCCGCGAGCAGGTCGTCCAGGACGGATGCGACGGCGACCACTCCGGCCTCCAAGTGATGTACGCTATTCGTCAATTATATGTCTATCATATGTCGCATCGATGTCAGCGTCTAGCTGAGCTCCATGTCATGGCGAGGCCTTGGTCGTGAGGTCGCACAAGCCGCTTGGGCTCGCGCCATATATACTAGGCTGAGTCGTATATACGGAGGTGGGCGGTGACGAAGCGACTCGTTGACATCGACGACGCAACGCTCGACGAGGCCAAGC
>CAZADJ010000663.1:0-1021 GCA_964483845.1 uncultured Actinomycetota bacterium
GGCGTCGCCGAAGCCGGGGATGCCGGGAGGCTCGGGCGGCTCCTGCGCCTGCTCGACGGCGTGCTGCAACGGGTGGAGGAAAGGCATCGCCCACGGGTCGAGCGGTTCCTCGTCGGAGAAGTCCCCGAGCTCGTCATCGGCGTCGAAGCGCGCCGCGGCGACGCGGGGCGGGAGCCCGTGCGCCCCGTAGACGACGACGACCACGTCGGTACCGTCGGCGAGCTCGGCTTCGGCGACGAACCCGAACGCCGGATGGCCCCGGGGGATCATCTCGTCACGGGCGAAGCGCTCCAGGACCGCGTGACGAGCGTGGTCGTCGTCCGGCAGGTCCCGGAGCGTGACCACGCGGGTGGCCTGCGGCGAGGGGAGGACGACGGTCGGTGGGAGCGGTCTCGACTCGCGGTCGGCCACCTCTCGTGCCGCCTCGCGGCACACGTACGCGAGCTCCTCGGGTCGCACCGCTACTCCGGCGCCGGGCACGTGCCGCCGCGTCCGGTCCCCCGGTCGGGTCCCTCCCCCCGGTCGAACCGACCACCGCCCCGCTCCTCGCGGAGCCGCTCCAGCCGGTCGGACAGCTCCTCTCGACGAGCAGCGGTCGCGTCCTCGTCGGTCCCGACCACCCGCCAGCCCTCGACGGTGGCCTCCAGCTGTACGACGTCACCCTCAGCGAGGGCGTGCTCGTCCGCGGCGACGTCGAGCTCGGTGCTGGTTCCAGCGTCCTCGACGAGGATCACCGCGCGTCCGCCAACGACGCGGTCGACGGTGCCGGTGATCGTCTCGTCCGTCATGGTGGGTCCTCGTGGTGGTGTCGTCGGTCGATCCTGCCTCCGGCGCGCTCAGACGGCGGTGGTCGCGCCCTCGGCGGCCGACCCGACCGTGCGCGCGTACTTGGCGAGCACCCCGCGCGTGTAGCGCGGCTCCAGCGGCTCCCATCCGTCGCGGCGCCGCGCCAGCTCCGCCTCGTCTACGTCCAGGTCGATGGTGCGCGCGGGGATGTCGATCGCGATCCGGTCGCCGTCGC
>CAZADJ010000664.1:0-1020 GCA_964483845.1 uncultured Actinomycetota bacterium
GTGGCCGCCGTCCGGATCGCCGAGGTCTTCCTCCCGTGGCACGAGTGGATCCCCGCGGCGGTCTACGAGCCCCTGCTGGGCCTCGTCCTGCAGTCGGGCGTGGAGATCGCCTCGGGGGTCACCGGCCTGTCCGCGGGGATGGCCACGACCAACAACCTGATCTCGATCCTGGCGATCGTGGCCTTCACCACCCTCTACTCCCTCACCGGCGGCCTCCGGAGCGTGGTCACCACCGACGTGGCTCAGTTCGTCCTGGCCATGGCGGGCACCGCGATCTACGGGTGGATCGTGGTGCGGGAAGCGGGCGGGCTGGGCGCCATGACGGAGCGGGTGACGTCGCTCTACGGCCCCGAGCAGGCGGCGGGGCTCCTCTCCTGGGTGCCGCCCCCCGGCGAGGCGCTCCTTCCGTTCCTGGTCATCATCAGCCTCCAGTGGTTCTTCCAGATGAACTCGGACGGGACGGGCTACCTGGCCCAACGCTCCATGGCGTGCGCCACCGACCGGGACGCCCGGGTGGCCGGCGTGGTCTTCGCCTGGCTCCAGATCTTCTTCCGGAGCCTGCTGTGGCTGGTGATCGCCGTGGGGCTGCTGGTCCTCTACCCCTTCGGCGCCGGGGAGATGGGAGCGGACGGCTTCGCGGCCGGCCGGGAGGTCCTCTTCGTGGTGGGGATCGACGAGCTCCTGCCCGTGGGCGTGCGGGGCCTCATGCTCACGGGGCTCCTCGCCGCCCTCGCCTCCACCGTGGACACCCACCTGAACTGGGGCGCCAGCTACTGGAGCAACGACATCTACAAGCGGCTGGTGGCCGACCGGCTCCTGGGCAGGACGCCGTCACGCCGCGAGCTCGTCGTGGTCGCCCGCCTCTCCAACCTGCTGATCCTGGCCATCGCCCTGGCGGTCATGGTCAACCTGGGCTCGATCCAGGAGGCGTGGCAGATCTCGCTCCTCTTCGGCGCGGGGATGGGCTCGGTGCTGATCCTCCGCTGGCTCTGGGAGCGGATCAACCTCTGGTCCGAGCTC
>CAZADJ010000665.1:0-1019 GCA_964483845.1 uncultured Actinomycetota bacterium
CGGCTGGCCTGGAGCGCTTCCAGGATGTCCGGCCGGGGCAACGGTTCAGAGGATCACGTCATCGGCGAGGGCAGCGATCACCGCGAGGACATCCTTGTAGCGACCGTTGCGGATCCGCTCCGCCGGGGTGTCTCCGTCCAGCAGCCGGTTCGGCTCGAACAGCCACAGGTCGACGTCTTCAAGTCCGCGGTGGGCATTCATGCCTCCAGGGCCGCATCGTGCAACGTCGGTCGTTCAGGAGGCGGATCCTCGTCCAGATACCGCTGGAACCGTTCAGCAGCCTCGCGGTCGAGCTGCGGATCGTGGCCGTAGGTGTCCACCGTCTGTTGGAGGGTGCGGTGGCCGAGTCGTGCGGACAGCACGCGGATCGGGATCCCGAGCTGGAGGAGTAGGAGAGCGTGGGTGTGGCGCAGATCGTTGAACGCGATCTGTGTGACGCCGGCGAGTCGGACGAGCTCGCGGAACTCACGCACCACGTTGGCGGGGTCGAGGTGGCGGCCGTCGCCGCCGGTGAACACCAGCGGCCACCTCGGCGACCACCACTCGCCTGCGGCCTGCTCGAGGCGTTCCTGTGCCTCACGTTGTGAGGCCAGGGCGGCCACGGTCGTGGGATCGATGTGGACGGTGCGGGGGCGGCTCGCCCGCAGTGGGTGTCGGCGGGCCCGGCCCTCGTCGATGACGAGGGTGCGGTCGATGCGGACCGCGCGCCGCTCGAGGTCGACGTCGTCCCAGGTCATGGCCGCGAGCTCGTTGCGTCGCGCACCGGTGCCGACCGCTGTCCGAAAGAGCGGCGCAAGCGGGTGGCGGGAGACCACGTCGAGGAAGCGGCGCAGTTCGTCGCGGGTCCAGGCGTGGACGGCAGCCTGCTCGTCGTCCCCAGTGCGTGGCTGGACGTGGGGGAGCTGGAGGTCGGCGGCGACGTTGCGCTCGAGCAGCTGCGCTGCGCACGCGTCGTCGAGCGCCCTCCGGAGTAGCGACGCCACTGTCCCGACGGTGCGGATGGCCAGGGGCGTGCCTTG
>CAZADJ010000666.1:0-1018 GCA_964483845.1 uncultured Actinomycetota bacterium
GCCCGACGGCTCGCGGACAGCGACCCGGCCGACTACGGCGACGAGGACGTCCATACCCTGGTGGAACGCCTTCTGGGCGAGGAGGTGGGAGCCCTGGCGGGAAAGCTCCACACCGGCCGATCCAGAAACGACCAGGTGGCCACCGATGTCCGGTTGTGGGGGATGGAGGCGGTAAGCGGCCTGCAGCACGAGGTGGCGGGCCTCTGCCGCGCCCTCCTGGAGCTGGCCCGGAGCTCGGTGGACCTGCTCATGCCGGGCTATACCCATCTGCAGCGCGGCCAGCCGGTGCGGGCGGCCCAATGGGTCCTCTCCCACGTCTGGCCCCTCCTCAGGGACGGGGAGCGGCTGGACGCCGCCGGCCGGGCCGCGGCGGTCCTGCCCCTGGGATCGGGGGCTCTGGCCGGCTGCCCCTTCCCGGTGGACCGGGAGGCCCTTGCAGAGGAGCTGGGGTTCCGTCGCCCGAGCGAGAACAGCCTCGATGCCGTGAGCGACCGGGACTGGGCCTGCGACCTGGCGTACGCAGGAGCCATGCTCGGGGTGCACCTCTCCCGCCTGGGGGAGGACCTCGTGCTCTTCGCGTCCACCGAGTTCGGCTTCCTCCACCTCTCCGACGGCTACAGCACGGGATCGAGCCTGATGCCCCAGAAGCGGAATCCCGACGTGGCGGAGCTGGCCCGGGGAAAGGCGGGGCGCCTTCTGGGCAACCTCCAGGCGCTCCTGGTGCTCCTGAAGGGACTGCCCACGGGCTACGACCGGGACCTCCAGGAGGACAAGGAGGTCCTCTTCGACACCGTGGACACCCTCCGTATCACGCTTCCGGCCATGGCGGGCGCGGTGCGCACCGCCGTCTTCCGTGAGGAGCGCCTGGCGTCCGCCCTCGACGGCTGGCTCCTGGCCACCGACCTGGCCGACCACCTGGTGCGCCGGGGCGTGCCCTTCCGGGAGAGCCACGAGATACTGGGCGCGCTGGTGCGGGATGCGGAGGAGCGAGGCTCGGACCTGACCGACCTCCCGGCCG
>CAZADJ010000667.1:0-1016 GCA_964483845.1 uncultured Actinomycetota bacterium
GAAGAACGCCATGAGGTGGGCGGCCATCGCGACCGAGGAGCGCATCACGTTGCGGGGCCGGGTCGCGTTGATGATGTGGCCGCACATTCGCTTGGCGCCCTGCACCTGGTAGGTGTTGGCCCACCGGCAATAGCCGTTCGCCGGCGCTGCCCACTCGGGCTCATCCAGCCACACATAGCGGGGGAAGTTCTCGAAGGCCCACTGGTACACGACGTCATAGGCGGCCCGGTCGGCGGGGTCGCGGGGCACGAAGCGGGCGGTGGCCGCATCGCCGGGCGGGTTGGCCGGATCCGAGAAGGTGACCGCGCCGTCGATGGCGGTCAGCGACGAGTCGGCCGGGTCGATCACCAGCCGCGGCGCGGCGGCGGACAGGAACAGCGCCCTAGCGAGGGTGCTCTTGCCCGTCCGGGTCGCTCCCGTGATGAAGATCCGATCTTCGTACCGGATCGCCGACGGTGACGACGAGCTCGCCGGCGACGGGCTCTCCGTCGCGCTCGAGGAGCTCGGCTCCCTCGAGGTAGACGGCTCCGTCGGGCCAGCAGAGGATTCGGCGTGCGTCGTCGGATCGGACTCGGGTGAGGAGGTCGATCGCGACTGCGAGGATCGTGTCGAGCTCTTCGGCCGGCCGGGCGAGTTCGTTCTCAACGAGGGCCTCGATCTGGGGGCGGAGGAACGCCACTGCCATCCCCGCCACCCCACGCTGGTTGCCCAGGAGCTCCTCGATCGCCGGCTCCACCATCGTGCGGAGCTCCGCCAGCTTCTCGTTCGCGGTCGCCATCGCGGGCCTCCTTGGCTTGTGATCCGTCGGCGAGGTTGCGGCCCACATAGCCGGCGAGCACCAGGGCGACGGCAGCCTCGTCGCCTCGGGCGACCGCCCGGCGCAGCTGGGGCCGGCGGTTGATGATCCGGGTCAGGGGCGGGGTGAGCTCGTCGAGCTCCTGGGGGCTGAACCGCCAATGGTCGGCGACGTCGTCGTCGCCGGCGACGTAGTTGAGCCCGGAGCCGACGGAGCGCAA
>CAZADJ010000668.1:0-1016 GCA_964483845.1 uncultured Actinomycetota bacterium
GGCGGGGCTCGTCGGCCAGGGAGAGGAGGATCTGGTAGGTGAGGGGGGTGAGCGGCGTCACGGGCATCTTCCGGGTCACGGGTACTCCGGTCGGCCTGGCATCCGGAGATATGAGTCAGCGACAAATATATTTATCACATATCTATATGTTGCCGCAATAGTATTCCCCGATGAGGTCCGGTCGCCCGCGCTCGGGCATGCATCCCTCTCGGCCGAGCCCTCCACCCGTCCGAGGCGGTTCACGACCGCGTCGGCGGCCCCTCTCGGCCCGGGGTTCCCTTCGGCCGACGAGACCTATATGCTACTCGCTCGACAGGGGTGCCGGGCGCGACCCGGCTGAGATCATACCCTTAGAAGGGTTTTCAGCACCCTTCTCAACCTGATCCGGATCATACCGGCGTAGGGAGTCATCCCCATGAGCTTCGCCTCCGAGCAGATCGAGCGCCTCCGCCCCCTCTGGGACCGGATGCTCGAGCACCGCTTTCTCATCGAGACCCGGGACGGGACGCTCCCCGACGAGACGTTCGCCGTCTGGATGCGGCAGGACTACCTCTTCGTGGAAGCGGCCGTCCCCTTCATCGCCATCCTCGTCTCGAAAGCGCCCCCGGAGCACCGCGAGCGGCTCGCGTCGTTCCTCCCCGCGCTGGAGAAGGAGCTGGAGCTCTTCCGGGAGCGGGCGGCGGCCGTGGGCGTGGACCTGGGCTCGACCCCTCCCGCCTTCACCTGTCACGCCTACGTCCAGTTCCTTCTGGCCACCGGGTATCGGCGCTCGTTCACGGAGGGCTTCACCGTCCTCTACGTGGCCGAGCGGTCGTACCACGACTCGTGGAAGGTGGTGCGGGAGGGGCTGTCGCGGGACTCGCCGTGGTGGCCCTTCGTGGAGAACTGGTCCGGCGAGGCGTTCGCTGAGTGGGTGGCGTGGCTGGAGGGCGTGCTCGACGAGCTGGCCGGAGAGGCCGGCCCGGCCGAGCGGGAGCGGATGGCCGAGCTCTTCGAGCTCACCACGAAGTACGAGA
>CAZADJ010000669.1:0-1010 GCA_964483845.1 uncultured Actinomycetota bacterium
TCCTGGCCGGGCAGCTTCGCGCGGCGCTCGATCGTGGACTCCACCCCGCCGAGGCTGGTGGCTTGGGTGATGACCTGGACGCCGGCGCACACGGCGTCGGCGGTGTCGGCGTCGGAGACCTCGAAGGCCAGGACGGCGCCGAACCCGTTCATCTGCCGGGCGGCGCGGGCGTGGTGGGGATCGTCGGGCAGGCCGGGGTAGCGCACCCTGCTGACCGCGGGGTGGGTCTGGAGTCGGCGGGCGAGCTCCCCGGCGGTGTCCTGGGCCTGACGCACTCGTAGGGCGAGGGTTCGTGCGCCGCGCAACGCGAGGAAGCACTCCAGCGCGCCGGGGGTGGCGCCGGCGATCTGCCGGCGACGAACCAGTCGGGCGTGGTCCTCTGCACGGCGGGTCACGACCGCGCCGAGCAGGAGGTCGGAGTGGCCGCCGATGAACTTGGTCGCGCTGTGCACGGCGAAGTCCGCGCCGAGCTCCAGCGGCGACTGGAGCAGCGGGGTGGCGAAGGTGTTGTCGACGGCCACCAGCGCTCCGGCCTCGGCAGCCGCCGCGGTGATCTCGGCGATGTCGACGACCTCGAGCAGCGGGTTGCTCGGGGTTTCCAACCACACCAGGTCCGCGTCACGGGCCGCGGCGGCCAGCTCGTCGCTGTCGGTCATGTCCACGGTTCGTACCTGCCAGCGGCCACCTGCGGCCGCGCCGTCGGCGAGCAGGCCACGCAGTCCGGTGTAGCTGTCCACCGGTGCGACGACCCGGGCACCGACGGGTAGCAGCTCGAGGACCGCGGCTATTGCGGCCATCCCCGATGCGAAGCACACCGCCGTGCCACCCTCCAGATCGCCGAGCAGCTGCTCGAACGCCTCCCAGCCCGGCGTGCCATCGTCGCGGGCGTACTCCCGCCCCACCTGCCCCTGCGCAGCAGCGCGGAAGTTCGACGCCGGCACGATCGGCACGTTCAGCGGCTGACCCGGCTGATGATCGCCACGACCCAGGACCGCCAGTCGGGTCTCCAC
>CAZADJ010000670.1:0-1005 GCA_964483845.1 uncultured Actinomycetota bacterium
GGCGAGGTCATCATCGACTCGAGCATCTGCGTCGCCACGATCGTCGGGATGCCGCGGTCGAGCGCTCGCCGCACGAGCTGCTTCTGGATGATCGGGACCTCCTCGTAGGGAAGTTCCACGCCGAGATCGCCTCGGGCGATCATCACCGCACCGGACGCGTCGCAGATGGCGTCGAAGTCGTCGATCGCGGGCCGCGTCTCGATCTTCGCCACGACCGGCGGACCATCGGGCCCGAGCACCTCGCGCAGCGCCCGGACGTCGGACGCACGGCGGACGAAGGACTGTGCCACGTAGTCGGCCCCGATCTCGAGCGCGGACGGGACGTCGGCGCGATCCTTGTCGGTGAGGGCAGGGGTGGAGAGCCGCTCGGAGGGAACGCTCACCCCGGCGCGCGAGCGGATGTGGCCGCCACGGACGACCTCGGTCGCGACCTCGTCGTCGCGCACGGTGACCACACGCAGCTCGACCGCGCCGTCGGCCAGCAGCACCCGATCGCCCGTTTCCAGGTCGGCGCCCAGGGCCGGATAGCTCACCGTGGCGCCGCTGTTGGACCCAGGTCCGTCGGCGCGCGCCCGGAGGACGAACTCGGCGCCGGTCTCGAGGTCGACGCCGCCGTTCACCAGCTCGCCCATCCGGATCTTCGGGCCGGCCAGGTCGGCGAGCAGGGCCACGGCCCGGCCGGCGGCCTCGGCTGCGTCGCGGACCCGCCTGGCGCTCGTCGTGCGCTCCTCCTCGGTGGCGTGCGAGAAGTTGACCCGTGCGACGTCCATGCCGGCATCGACGAGCTCGTCGATCCGGTCGATCGTCGCGGGGCCGACGGTGCAGACCAGCTTCGTGCGCGGCATGTCGGGTCGAGGGTAGCCCTCAGCCGGTCGCGGCGCCCGCCTTGTACGCGGCACCGGCCGCCCGCCGGCGGTCGTGCTGGGTCAACAGGCGCTTGCGCAGGCGGATCGCGGTGGGCGTGACCTCGACGAGCTCGTCATCGGCGATGAACTCGATCGCCCC
>CAZADJ010000671.1:0-1004 GCA_964483845.1 uncultured Actinomycetota bacterium
GCACGAACGAGTCCCACACCCAGCCTTCCCCCACCCAGAGCTCGCGGAACCCCAGGCGGTCAGCCATCACAGCGACCGCGATGTCCTCCTGGGGCTCGACGTTGGGTCGCGACGCCACAACGACGTGGATCTCCATCGCTGCCTCCGTTCGTCGCATGGGAGTCTGCCCCCCGCGCGCTTGTTGTTGGCGCGTCCGTCACGTCTGGTTCGTGGAGGTCGGATGGTGCACCCGATCCGGGATGGACAGGCGGGCGACGTACTGCTCGTCGCGGTGGTGGGCCGTGTACTGGATGCCGGCCGCCTCGGCGACGATGGTCGCGATGGCCAGTCCCCGTCCCTCGCCGAGGTGGAGGACGTGGTCGGGTGGACGGTCGATGGGTGGATGCCGTTGCGGGGCGGGGTTGCGGATGGTGATGTCCACCGAGGTGCCGGCGGTTGCCGAGATCTCGACCGAAACGGCGTGCGCTCCTGCGGCGGTCACGGCGTTGGCGACCAGGTTGGTGATCAGGTGGCGGAGCAGGACCTCGTTGGCGATGACGTGCACCCGGAGATTGGGAACCACGGTTGCCGGGGCGACGCCAAGGGCCTGCAGGATCTGATCGACGGTGGCCGTGACGTCCACTGGGGCGGTGGGCGCGCCGGTGTGCAGGACGGCACTGGCGGTCTCCACCAGCTGGGTCAGGACCTGGGACATCTGATGGCTGGCCCGGGACACGGCGTCGGCGACCTCTCGCAGCTGCTCGTCGCGGACGTGGGTCTGGAGGGTCTCGGACCCCATGTGGATCGTCGTGAGCAAGGATCGGACGTCATGCTCGGCGGCAGACAGCAACGCTGCGGGCAGCAGCGCGCGGTCGCCACCTGAGGATCTGCGGGAGGGCATCTGTAGAGGCTCCAAGGGCACACCGCCGCACGGGCCCGCCCAGAGCCGGCGTCCTCGGCCCGACGCCCGGGCCGCGAAGTGAAACGGTGAGACCGACTGTAGCGATACTGACGTCAACGTCATC
>CAZADJ010000672.1:0-1003 GCA_964483845.1 uncultured Actinomycetota bacterium
TCCTGGAGGACGTCGCCCACCTGCCGACCCTCGAGGTTCCCGAGCGCTTCGCCGAATTCGTGCGCACCCTCGTGGACCGAACCGCCTGAACGGGAGACCACCCAGGGGCGACCGAAGGCAGGTTGCTGCGGACATGAGCGCCAGATTCGGCCAAGATGTCCGCAGAAACCGAGGACCGCGCCCTCGCCACCGGGTTGCTGCGGACATGTGCGCCAGATTCGGCCAAGATGTCCGCAGCAACGGTCAGGACGACGCGTGGTCGCACGGGGCAGTGTCCTGGCTGGCGAGCGCCACCTCGCTGGGGTCCGGCTGCCGGTGGACTAGTCCGGCGCGCCCCCGGCCGGTCGGAGCCGTCCCGTCGCGGCCAGGGCGATGGACGCCAGCACCGTGGCCGCGTGCTCGGTGCGCAGGACCGTGGGGCCGAGGCCGACCGGCGTGGCGCCGGCGTCCACGAGCGCGGCGACCTCCCCGTCGGTCCAGCCGCCCTCGGGGCCGACGGCGAGGACGACCTCGTCGGTCGGGCCGACCGACTCGACGGCGGCGAGGGGATCGGCCACCTCCCCGACGTGGGCGACGAGGCACGGTCGGCCGTCGAGGGACGTCGCGAGGTCACCGACGTCGGCCGGCCCGTCGAGCTCCGGCAGCCACGGCCGGCGGGCCTGTTCGCAGGCGGCCGCGGCGACGGAACGCCACCGGTCGCGGGCCCGGTCGGCCTTGCTGGACAGGTCGACGACCGTGCGGTCACTGGTGGTGGCCACGATCCGGTCGACACCGAGCTCGGTCAGCACGCGGACGACCTCGTCGTGCTTGCGGCCCTTGCCGAGCGCCTGCCACACGGTGACGGTGGGCCGGGGTCGCTCGACGTGCGTGGCCGCCGAACCGACCTCCAGTCGACGCCCGACGACGCGGGCGTCCACGACCGTCCCGGCACCGTCGCCTGCGACCACTGCGGCGCCGTCCCGCAGCCGCAGGACCCGGGCGAGGTGGTGGACGACGCCGTCGG
>CAZADJ010000673.1:0-1003 GCA_964483845.1 uncultured Actinomycetota bacterium
CGATCCGGGTCACCCGACGACCACGTGGCCTGTGCAGCCGTGGCCCGCGCGGTCGCACGGACCGAGCCCGGCGGACTGGTGGCCCCGGACCGTTGGTACCGACGGAAGCTGGACCTCGAGGGAACCGATCACCTCGACATCGCGGAGGTGAACGGCGAGGTCACCGGGTTCGCGCTGTGGTCGCGTGCCGGGGCGGATCACGGCTGGCGCGTCGATGCCAACCTCGTCGTCGGGACCACCGTGGACGTCGAGCGTGCACTGTGGCGGCAGCTGGGCAGCTGGTGGTCGGTGGCTCGGACCACGCGGTTCGTGTCGTGGCCGGCGGATCCGCTGCTGGCGGACCTGCCCGAGCTCGACTCGACCGTGGTGGCCGAGCACCCGTGGATGACCCGGCTCGTCGACCCCCCGGCCGCGGTCGCGGCACGCCGCTGGCCGGACGGCGTCACGGTGACGGTCCCGCTGCACGTCCACGACGACCGGATCGCCGCCAACGACGGGCCGTTCGTGCTGGAGGTCGCCGACGGTCTGGGACAGCTCACGCCCGGCGGCGACGGCCGCGTCGAGGTCGATGTCCGCGACCTCGCGCCCCTCTACACCGGCTACCTGCCGACGACGGTGCTGGCTCGACGGGGCAGCCTGGTCGGGGCCACCGCCGACGACGTCGCGGATCTGGCCGACGCCTTCGACGCGCCGACCCCGTGGCTGCGCGAGTATTTCTGACGGCCTCGACGCGGCCGTCGCGCTGGACGACGGCGCGGGTCGCGGTGCATGCTCCCGAGGCACGAGCAGGAGCATTCGTCGTGTGGGCATGGCAGGTGCACGAGCCGGGGCCGATCGACGAGCGGCCCTTGCGGTTCGTGGACGTGCCCGAGCCCGTCCCGGGGCCGGGCGAGGTGCTGGTCCGAGTCCGAACCTGCGGGGTGTGCCGCACGGACCTGCACGTCGCGGAGGGCGACCTGCCGGTGCGGCGCCCGAACGTCGTACCGGGCCACGAGGTCGTCGG
>CAZADJ010000674.1:0-1000 GCA_964483845.1 uncultured Actinomycetota bacterium
TCGATTCCGCCGTCATAGACGAGCATCCGGTACTGCAGGGCGTACGTGCGGCCCGGCGTCAACGCCCAATCCTGCTCCTGGGCGGGATTGAAATTTACATAGACGTTCTCCACCCCGTCGTTCATGCCCACGGGCCAGATGCGCAGCTGCTCCGGGAAGTTAAAATTCGACGGGTGGGTCATGAATAAGACGCCCGAAGTGCCGGCATCGGCCTCGGAAACGCCGTTGACGTCGATCCACCGCGCGCGCGTTCCGTTGGCGTTGCTTTTGTCGTAACCTTCGGACGTGAGCAGGGTTGCCGTGCGGTCGTTCCATTTTTCCGACGCACGCAGGCTGAAACCCTGATATCGGTAGGCCTTGATGGTCAACGGCTCGTCCGTAGCCGGACTTAGCGTCGATAGGAAGTCGATCAACCAGACTTCGCCCGAGGAATCCACATTCCAGACCTTGACGTCCCACTGTTCATTAAGGACCACCTTTTCCGCGGCGCGGCTCGCCGACGACTCCGGACCGTGAGAGCGTGCTTTCTCGGCGCTCGCAAAAACCACATGATTATGCAGCGCTTTGAATCCGCCGAAAACGGGTCCGGCTGTGCGTTCGATGACCTGTTCGGCACGGACCGTCCCCTCTCCTTTCGCCAGATTCCAGAAATCGACTTGCCGATCACCGAACTCGGTATGCGTCCAGGGATTCCAAATTCCATAGTGATGATAGTGGTCGGGCGGTTGGATCCGGGTAAGGATTTCTCCCTCCGGTGACCAGAGCGGGTGGATAAATCCGCTACGATCATACACGTCATCGACGCCGTCCGGCACGCCCTGCATCGTGTAGCGATACGCAAGAACCGGCGTATCGGCGATCCGTACCGACAGGTTGTTACCATCATCCGTGAGATGCACCTCTGCGTCGGACGGTTGCGGTGTCTCGACCGTTCGCAATTCGAAGGTCCGAACGCTGCCCGGCCGTGTTTTTCCGTCGAGTATCCACGAGAGTTGGGCGG